>JASKZZ010000531.1 GCA_030147335.1 Herpetosiphonaceae bacterium
GATACTTGACCAAGCTGTGAAAAATCGCCGATCTTAAACATGACACTACTCCACACATTATGAATATTATACAGAACTGCTCATTAAGCAGCATTAACCTGTCTTGCTCATTCATAGGGTATGGTTAGCTTTCTTATCTAAACAAATGTACGTGGCAGACCACGCATTGTAGATCGCCAAACGCGAAGGCTGGATTCATGTCCGCCTGATTGATTAGCCCATGTTTCTGAATGTATTAGAGAGGCAGTCTTAGCCGCGATCTATAACACCTTTTCCCGAATAGCAAAGCAATGCGTGATGGTCTGAATAGAAGCAAAACTGCATCGCTCCTACGCTATTGTTGCGGCATGGTCCATGACTTGCAATGCATCACAAACTGTTTCCTATCGGCTATGAGGACCATAAATGACCGTGCTTGAAACTCCAGCTCGCATCCTGGTCGTAGAAGACGACGAGGTTACCCGTCAACTTCTAGGAATGCTTCTGCGAAACCATGGCTATGACGTTGTTACCGTCGCTACCGGAACTGATGCCCTTGCGTTTATTGAGTCGGATGCAGCGGTGCCACAGCTTTTGCTGCTGGATTTCGAGCTACCCGATATGACGGCGCGGGAAGTTCGCGCGGCCCAGCGCAGCCGCCCAGCCTATGCCGACATTCCCGTCGTCTTAATGACCGCCCATATCCAGGGTGCTAATCTTGCGCGCGAACTCGCAGCAACATCCTTCTTGCCAAAGCCATTTGTGCCGGCCAGTTTACTTGCCCTAGTAGGGCAGCTTTGTCATTCCAAAGCACCCTAACAACCGGTCGCCATACTGTGTAGCGACACCGTGTTCCTGCTCTTGAGTTGCACCCGATTTCAATACTGCAGACGATGCCATTAACTAACGCAATGAGGCGTGGACATATAGTCCACGCCTCATGTATTGCTTGAAGATAGTGCTGTATCGTTAGCGCACAGCGCCGCGCCGGAACATGTTGACAATGGCCAGCAAACCGACCGCTCCCAACAGTGATACAAGCAGGCTGCTAAGACTCAGATCGCCCTGGTTGATGGTACCGGTACCGAACAACGGCGCAAGCAGCAGACCACCGAGAAATGCGCCGACGATGCCGACGACCACATTGAGCAGCAGACCTTGCCGCGCATCGGTGCCCATGATTAGGCTAGCAACCCACCCGATAATTCCGCCAACGATTAGCCAAATAATCAGATTCATACTGTCCTCCTGTTGCAATAACGTTGTCCAAAATCCTCTGCGAATCCTAAAAAGCAAGCGGCGTGCCACGTACCCAAGATCTATCTCGGGGCCGTTCCAAGAATGAGCAATGCCATGACGACCAAAACTTTGTGCATGACCTGAACACGTCATGCATCGATCTAGTACTTCCATCGTTGCAACCTGTATGTGAAGGAACTACTTACTCGAATGCAAAGCTCACGCCATTCGATAAAATATCACCAGGGTGTCTCTTTCCTCTTCACAGCGCTACGCCTTAGCCATGGTTAGTGAGCTGCCCCACTGCTAGCTATTGTTTCTGTCACTTTCCGAAGAGGATGTTCACCATGTTGTGCTCTTCTCCTACGTTATCTGGTTTCGAGCCGCCTGCGCCATCACAAGTGCCCTCCCTGCTCGCATTTGCTGCCAGAAGCTTCCCCTCGACATCAGCCTTTATCGATGCAATGTTAGAGTTTATTGCTGCGCAGGTTGGCACCCGCAGCAGTTTTCTTACCGAGGTCGATATTGAGCAAAACCATAACATCATTCGCGCGGCTTATAACGCGCCGGACGGCTGTGCTATCCCGCTTGGCGCTCAGCTCCCGCTTGATCAAACCTTTTGAACTCTCGTAGTCGGCTCGGTCGAGCCGTCACCCGTCATCTTGCCTTCAACTCGCATGGATACGATCCTTAACCGATATCCTACGTTCCAAGCACCAAGCGGAATTGGCTGTTTTCTTGGAGTGCCGCTTGTACTCGCTGATGGAACAATCTATGGCACGTTGTGCGCAGTCGATCCCGAACCGCAGGATCTGACCGCAGAGCATGTGGACCTTCTGCTTGTCCTGGCTCGCTTACTTGCTACACATATTGAACACGGCCGCACCTTGGAGTCTCATGCGCGGATGGTACGGGACATGGCGGTCCTGCTTGAAAGCGAACGTGCTGCTCGTGCTGCGTTGGAAGCGGCCACCATACGGGCGCAGTTGCTTGCGGACATCCGTGATCGTGCAATGCAAAGCCTCGACTATCCTACGACACTGGCGCAAATAACTACAGGTCTTGTACCGGGGATGGCCGACTGGAGCATAGTGTATATCCTGGAGGATGAAGACCAGCCGCCTACTGTGCATATTGCAGCGGCTGCCGACGCAGACACAACCATCAACATGCTTCTTCAACGCTTTCCACCTGAACAGCAGTCAGAGCAAAGCATTATAGGGCAGGTGCTTCACCGTGGACGAACCGTGTACATCCCGACCATTGATGATGCCTGCCTTGCTGACCTTGCCATTAATACCGATCATCTTGCGCTGCTGTGTAAGCTCAAGATGCAAGCGCTGTTGGTCGTGCCGCTTCGCACTCACAACAAGGTGCTGGGCTTTCTGCTCCTCGCCATGGGCGCGTCTTGCCGCACATTTACGCCCGACGATCGTTGGATGGCGGAGGAAATTGCAGTGCCGGCAGCGCAAGCAATTGCTCATGCACGCTTGTACCGTGCCGAACAGCAAGCCGTACGCGAAAAAACATCAGCACTTGCGCTTGTGGATACGTTGGTTGCCACCGCTCCGATCGGGGTTGCATTCCTTGATTGTGACCTGCGCTATCAGCTGATCAATAATCACTTGGCTGCGATTAATGGTCTGCCGGTATCTGCCCACCTTGGTCGAACAATGCCTCAAATTATTCCCCATCTCGCAGGTGGGATCGAGCCGCTTATGCGGGAGGTGCTGACAACCGGCCAACCTATCGTTGACCTCCAAATCACGGGCGAAACACCCGACGATCCTGGCGAACGACGATTCTGGCGTGCCAGCTACTATCCAGTACCCGACGGCGCGGGGAGTTTTCAGGGCGTCGGAACCGTTGTGCTGGACATTACCGAGCAACTACGTATGACAGCCGCAATCCGTGATAGCGAGGAGCGTTTCCGGCTGGTCGTTGCAAGTGTCAAGGATTATGCCATCTTTATGCTTGATCCCGCTGGTCTTATTCTCAGCTGGAATGCCGGCGCTGAGTCGATTCATGGATATCAGGCCGACGAGATCGTGGGTCGGCATTTTGGTTGCTTCTACCCGGCCGATGATCGTGCCGGGAGCCTACCAGAGCGTGCGTTGGCAATTGCAACTGCAAATGGGAGTTATGAAAAAGAAGGCTGGCGGGTTCGGCAGAACGGGTCGCGCTTCTGGGCCAATGTAGTGATAACGCCGATCTACAGTGTGGACGGAGTGCTGAAGGGATTTGCAAAAGTCACACGAGATATGACCGAGCGACGTCTGGCAGACGACCGATTGCGAATGAGCGAGGCCCGGCTTGCTGGAGTGATCGAGTCAGCCATGGATGCCATTATCACAGTGGATGCTTCCCAGCATATCCTGGTCTTTAATGCTGCCGCCGAACAGCTGCTGCGCTGCACTGCCGCCCAGGCGATTGGTCAGCCACTAAGTCAATTTATTCCTGAACGGTATCGCGCCGCGCATGCTCAACATCTGCCTGCCTTTGGACACACCGGTGTTACGAATCGCTCAATGCGCACCCTGCAACCCTTGACTGCATTGCGCTGCGATGGCAGCGAGGTACCGATTGAAGCTACCATCTCGCAGGTAGAGGCTGGTGGGGAGAAATTGTACACGGTAATTATGCGAGATGTCACCGAACGGGTACGGGCTGAACAAGAACGGGAACACCTGTTGGCACAGGAACAGGAGGCACGCATAGCAGCCGAAAGTGCGGTACAGGCACGTGAAACGTTTCTTTCCGTTGCGGCGCACGAGCTGAAAACACCCTTAACCACCTTGCTCGGACACACCTTTTTGCTGCAACGGACACGGCAAGTTGTGGGGTTGACACCCATACAGCTCGGCTCAGTACAGGCAATCAATCAACAAGCCCAGCGCTTAAACACGCTGGTCGATACGGTGTTGGATGTTGCACGTAGTCAGCACGGTCACCTTCAGATTGACATGCAACCACTTGAGATGACAGGGCTGGTGCGACGGATTGCCGATGAGTGGCGACCGATGATGGAACGACATACGCTGGAGGTGCGGCTTCCATCCTATGACATTATCGTGCAGGGTGATGAGACGCGGCTGACGCAGGTGCTCAACAACCTGCTAAACAACGCAGTCAAATACAGTCCGCAAGGTGGTCCGGTCCATCTGATGCTGGAGCATAACAACGACTCGGTGTGTATTGCGGTTCGTGATCATGGAATCGGGATTCCCCAGGCTGCACAGGCGCAACTGTTTCTGCCGTTCTTTCGCGCAGGCAACGTAGACCCCAAAAAAATCAGTGGCTTTGGCCTTGGACTGCACATGGTTCATGATATTGTGAAGCTGCACAGCGGCACGATACATGTGGACAGCACGGAAGGACAAGGCAGCTTATTCACGTTTTGCCTCCCGTGCAGAGAAGACAACATGAACAAACAGGAGCCATTATGGGATACAAGCGAGTGGAAAGGTGCTAAATTTGATTGTTAGTGGCAGCCACAGCATTGTTCGGATGCTGTGGCTAGTGCTGCAAGCAAACAGATTTGCCCTGTCCACCGTGGTTGATGGTTAGCCGGCGACCACATTTAGTGTAATGCGGCGCACAGTTCTTTCTGTTCAACCTTTGCTGCTTGTTGACCAACAATTAGAGCGTTGCACAAACGAGCTTCACTCACCCATGCACGCGTGTGAGCCAGCTTGGCACCGTAGCAGTCGATGAAGTGCGAATCACTAAATCGGGCATCAGTACCACGCGCCGTGGTCGTTCGATCAGCCGTCCTCCAATCCGTTCCAACAACAATTGTGCGGCAACGGTTCCAAAGGTTTCCGCCGGCTGCGCCATCACCGTCAGGAATGGAAAGAGCTGCGATGCAAGTTCAATATCATCAAAGCACACCAGCGCCATATCCTGCGGAAGATCCAGGCCATGTTCCCGCAGTGCCTGAACCACCCCGACCGCAATCAAATTATTAATCGCGAACACTGCCGTTGGGCGTGGCTCCTGCTGCAACAAGCGGTTCATCGCTTGATACCCGCCATGCACATCGACCGACGCTTCAACGGCGAGGTGTGACTCCCATGCTACACCAGCGCCCGTCAGCGCTTGCCGGTAGCCTTGTAGCCGGTCGCGTGAAGTGGAAATATCAAGAGGGCCATGAATAATAGCAATCCGACGGTGGCCAGCATCTAGCAGATGATTGGTCAGTCGCTGCGCGCCGCCAGCATTGTCACCTAGCACGGCATCGCACTCGAACCCCTCAACTAGACGATCAATCAGCACTAAGGGCACATTATGCTGCTGAGGAAGCCGCAGATGTTTGCGTGACTGATCGGAAGTGGGCGCAATGAGCAGCCCATCAATCCGATGCGCCAAAACGTCCTGAATATACTCATTTTCACGTGCGAGGTCATTTTCTGTGTTGCAAAACAGCACGCGGTAACCATGCTGCCGCGCAACAGACTCAACTCCACGTAGGATCAGCATAAAAAATGGATTTGCGACATCGGGAACAAACACCGCAAGTGTGCCGGTAGTCTGCTGCGACAAGCTTCGAGCAAGGTTGTTGGGCACATAGCCGAGATCAGCAATGGCTCGCTCGACCCGTTCGCGGGTGGTGGCATTAACGTCAGGGCTACCGTTCGTAACCCGTGACACAGTCATAGGAGATACGCCCGCGCGCTGGGCAACATCCCGAATCGTAGCACGCATAGCACGTAGGCCTTCATCGTTGGTACAAGTATCAGTGGTGTATCAGTATAGTTGAAAGGTTTTTGATAATCAACTAGACATTGCGCTTGACACTCGATACATTTTGTTATAATCTTGTTATCGGTAACAATAAATAACAAGAACTACAAATACTTGTTAGACAACTCATAGAACAAACATCATGTACCTATGGTCTACACGGAGATTGTGGTCGTAGTTATCAAGGGAATTATTCATTAGTAAGCCGAATGTGTACTCAGCGTGGAGGAACTTGGGCTATGTCTACAGTAACTGCAAAAGATTGTATTGGCTTTGAGGACAACCAAAAGATCCTCGATACTTCCTGTTCTACATACTTAGCCTCAACAAAAGAAACACGTCTCCTGTCTGACATTCTACGTTTCACTCCCTTCCTCCCTAAAGTTTCCAGCATACCGACAAACACAGATAACCGGCCATTGTTTATGCAAACAATGAGGCAAAGCCGCCTGAACAAATTACATGTATCAGAGTTGCAGCTGGAATTGACCACGTAACTATGAACTATACAGATAACACGCCACGACTCATTGGTATCGATCTCGGTACATCTGGCTTGAAGGTCGTGCTGATGAACGACGCCGCGCAGGTTGTGGGCGTGGCATCAAGTGAATATCAAATCTTGTCGAATGGGCAGGGACAGGCAGAGCAAAACCCGGCCGATTGGTGGATGGCACTGCACATGGCAGTTAGCAAGGCCTTGACGCAGTGTGACGGCCGTACTGACGCGTTACGCGGTATCGGGTTGAGCGGCCAAATGCATGGCATTGTTGCCCTGGATGATCAGTATCAGTTGCTACGTCCGGCAATCCTATGGGCAGACCAACGGGGCGGTGAAGAAGCAGACTTTATACAACAAACAATTGGTCAAAACCGGCTGGTGCAAACAACCGGTAGCTATGCGTCGGTAGCGTTCAGCGCGACGAAAATCTTATGGCTGCGAATGCATGAGCCTGCTGTATTTGCTCGTTGCGCCAAATTTTTACAGCCCAAAGATTATCTTCATCTACGGCTGACAGGCGAGATCGCAACTGAAGCTACGGATGCGTCCGGGACGTTGCTCTTTGACATTCGGCAGCGCGATTGGTCGGATACGCTGCTTGATGCGCTTAATCTGTCGCGCCATTTGTTTGCGCCAGTATATTCCAGTCTGAGCCAGGTGGGCGTGGTGACTACGGTTGCCGGATCAGAGCTTGGTATTCCCGCAGGTATTCCGGTTATTGTCGGCGCAGGTGATACACCTGCGCAGGCCGTCGGGTACGGCGCGGTTAATAGCGGCAATGTGCTGGCTACAATCAGCAGTGGGGGACAACTTTTTGCCGCGATCGATCAACCACGCGTTGATCCCGCTGGTCGCGTGCATACGCTGTGCCATATCAGCCCCGACCGCTGGTATGTGTTGGGAGCATTACAGGCCGCAGGTTTAGCCCTGAATTGGTTCCGCGATCAACTACTACAAGATTCATCGCAGCCAAGTTTTGAGGCGCTCACAGCAGCAGCAGCTCAGACGCCAGTTGGCGCACGTGGATTGATCTTCTTGCCATATCTGCTTGGTGAGCGTACGCCACATATGGACAATCAAGCTCGGGCGGTGTTCTGCGGCTTCACGTTACAACATGATCGTGCCGCCGCAACACGAGCTGTCATGGAAGGCGTTGCTTTTGCATTCCGCGACGCGCTCAACGTGTTTCAAACAATGGACGTGCCCATCGATACTGTATGTCTTGGTGGAGGCGGCAGTCGTAGCCCCATGTGGCGGCGCATCTTTGCGGATGTGCTCGGCGTTCCGGTGCAGCTGCCGACTGCGGTACAAGGAGCGGCACAGGGAGCGGCGTTGCTTGCCGGCGTTGGGGTCGGTCACTTCCGCGACCTAGCTGACGCCGCCAGCACAACAGCAGGCGTTGTCGAGACGATCGAGCCAGCGCCTGAGAACATGACGCGCTACAACGAGCTATACACCATCTACACCGATGTGTATGCCAATCTGCGCGAACAGTTTAAAGCACTGGCACGCTTCGACGTGTCTATGTGAACGACCTGTTCGTGTTGAATATATCAGTATGAAAGGAGAGGTTGCCCGCAAGCTCAATGGTGAGACAGATAGGCGTTGACGGCTTTATTTTGAAGGAGAATCAGGGTATGCGACTCAAACAACGATGGGGATTTGTAAGTATCGCTGCGATGTTGAGCATCGTTCTTGCTGCATGTGGCGGCGCTACTACTTCAGGTGGCACAACGGCAAGCGGTGGCGCAACAACCGGAGCATCCGCTAGCGCAGCCGGCACAACGACTGAAGCTTCGGCCAGCGCAAGCAGCGCAACGACCGG
>JASKZZ010000049.1 GCA_030147335.1 Herpetosiphonaceae bacterium
CTTTTATACGCCGCTCAACAGCTTCTTTCGCGATACCGGCGCGAAGGGCGCATTGCCGGCGATTGCGGATATTGAGGACAAGGAAGAAGACGAGCTTGGTGTTAACCGGATCGCTGATCTAACTTGGAAACAACGCTTAAGTCTTGACGCGTGTATGCGCTGTGGTCGCTGTCAAGTGAATTGCCCAGCGTTTGCTTCCGGCTCCGACTTATCGCCGAAGTGGCTGATTACCAAAATGGACGACTTGATGCGGGGCGCGCCGGTGTTGATGCGCGACGGCACACTTGTTCATCTCACAAATGACGAGAGCAAGCTTGCAGCCGTAGACCGAGCGCCGACCGAACATGTGCATGAAGGAGCGGATAACGAACTGCATGGCCTTAACCGCTTTAAGGGTGGCGATGTTAAGTTCGTCAAGGGCGATGCTGAGACAATTCCGTTGTATGGCAATTTCATCTCGGAAAATGAGCTGTGGAGCTGCACGACCTGCCGCGCGTGTATGACCGAGTGTCCGGCGATGATTGAGCATGTAGAAGACATTGTTAATATCCGTCGCAAGCTGGCACTGGTGGAAGGTGATGTGCCCGAGAGTGTGCAAAATGTGCTGACTGGCATTGAGCGCAACGGCAACCCATGGAAGTTACCCCAGCGTGAACGTGCCGCATGGGCCGATGGCCTTGACGTGCCGACACTGGCCGAAGTCGAAGAAGTCGATGTGCTGTACTGGGTTGGCTGCGCGCCTAGCTATGATGCGCGATCCCGCAAGACAGCGCGCGCGATGGTGCAGCTGATGCAGCGTGCCGGTATTAGCTTCGCAATTTTAGGCGAAGAAGAAACGTGTACCGGTGATCCGGCACGGCGCATGGGCGAGGAGTTTTTGTACCAAACGCAAGCTCAAACCAATATTGAGACGATGCAGCAGTACAAGTTCAAGCAGGTTGTGACAACGTGCGCTCACTGCTTCAATACAATCAAAAACGAGTATCCGCAGTTCGGTGGTGGGGCAGGCAAAGACTACGCCGTGACCCATCACACTCAATTTCTAGCTGGTCTTGTTAAGCAGGGCAAGCTTAAGCCGAGCGAACACGTTGATGAGCGCGTCGCCTACCACGATCCGTGCTACATCGGGCGTTACAACGACGTGTACGACGATCCACGCGAGTTATTGGAGTCGATTCCTGGTCTCAATCTGGTTGAAGTGCCTGATCGTAACCGGGAAAAGGCGATGTGCTGCGGCGCGGGTGGGGGCAACGTGTGGATGGAAGGCTGGGGCAAGAAAGGCATTAATGCGATTCGGCTGGAGCAGATCCAGAAGGCCGAGCCGACAACCCTCGCCACCGGCTGTCCCTTTTGCATGGTCATGTTTGAGGACGCGGCAAAAAATGCAGGTGTTGGAGAAACACTTGATCGCAAGGATGTCTCCGAACTGCTGCTACAATCGCTTCCGACACAGGACGACCATGGTGTAACGCCAACCGCATAAACAGTATTGTAAGCTTGGCAAGCAGCTTCCCATCGGTTGTGGGAGGCTGCTTTACGTTCTAGCCGCGTCGTGGTATGACGTAAAGTACACGAGCGGAAAGGATTAATTGATGAACCAGCAACGTATTCCAGTGGTGCTAGACGATGACTCCATCCGTGAGATGCTGCAAAAGGCAAAAGTGATTGCCGTCGTTGGCTTAAGCGATGATCCGGCGCGGCCAAGCTATGGTGTAGCGCGCTACCTTCAGCAGCAAGGCTATCGAATCATTCCGGTCAATCCCGAGATCACCGAGGTGCTGGGTGAAACGTCGTATCCCAATCTTGCTTCGGTACCGGATCAAATCGACATCGTTAATGTATTTCGACGCTCCTCCGCCGTAAGTAGCCATGTTGACGAGGTGGTTGCCAAGGGGGCGAAGCTGATCTGGATGCAGCTTGGCGTACGCGACGAGGCCGCAGCGCAGCGTGCTCGTTCGGCGGGTATTGCGGTTGTGATGAACCGCTGTCTGGCTGTGGACCATGGCGGGCTACTTGGACGCGCCCGTTAGCTTATAAACAATGCACAGCCCTTGTATGTTCGGGCTGTGCATGCTTCTCGACCCCACATGTTATCGGACGTTAAGCGCGCCTTTGTGACCTGCCTCATAATGGCCAGGAACGGTACAGATGTACGGGTAGCCGCCCTCCTGCGTCAACGCCGGAACTTCGATTCGGGTTGTGCTGCCAGCGATGGTCTCGCTCCAAGCAATCACGCCCGGAAGCCCCGAAGGATCGCCATTCTTGGCTTCCGCAGCATCAACAACCGCTTGCTCCTGCCCCGGCTCGACCAGTACCCAATTGTGTGGCTGTTGCGATGGATTGTTGTACTCGACAATGATCTGCGATCCAATCGGCGCTTGCATCACGCCCTGCGAGTATAAGGGCTGGTCGGGAGTGTTGCTGATTGACAACGTGAGCGCGTTACTTGCCGGAGCACCATTAGCGCCGCCTGTGGTCGTGGTTCCAGCTGTATCTGTCGCTTGCTCTGCGGCATTGGACGCGTCGGTTCCTGTTCCATTACCTGTCCCGCTTCCTGGCCGGTTTTCACCTGTGCCATCTCCGCTGTCGGGGATGCTGGCCGCTGTAACACCCGTGGCAAGGCTCTGGTCAATCGTATCGTTGCCGCACGCTGTCAAGGTCATCGCGCCAATCAACGTCAGCGTCGCAACCATTCCTCGAAGCTTCATCCTGTCCTCTCCTTCTGCATCTTGCGTTTATTAATATAATATGGCCCAGCCCCCATGCAGGGGCTGGGCCACGGCTTGACAATTTGTGTTGTCGATTTTCGCCTACTGGATTGTCATCGTGCCCTTCATCCCCGCCTGATAATGGCCGGGAACGGTACAAATGTAGGTGTAGGTGCCGGCTGGGGTCGCTGGAACCTGAACAGTCTCGCTCGCGCCCTGATTGAGCACTGCGCCTGCTGCAATCGTGCCTGGCGTGCCTGCTGGAACATTTCCACCGTTGGCCGCACCCGCCGTTGCGACTGCGTCTTCCTGACCTGGCTGGACCAGTACCCAGTTGTGCTGCACCGGAGCTGGGTTAGTGAAGTTAACGCTGATAGCTGTGTTTGCAGGACCCGTCAGTGTCGTTTCCTGGTACTTGAGCTGGCCGGTCGGATCTGCTTGCACCTCAACAGCGCCACCAGCGCCTTCGCCTGCTGCTGCGCTGCCGCCTGCTGTACCACCCTCTGCGCCACCACCACAAGCGCTCAGTGCAAGCGCCGCCACCAATCCAATACCGCCTAGAAATCGAGTGTTCATTTGAGAAACTCCTGTTATGTGTTTTATGCGACAAAAATCTGTCGCCATATGTAAACGCATGCTACGGCGTGACCGTAAGCTCGCCCTTCATTCCCGCCGCGTAGTGCCCCGGCACCGTGCAAATGTATGGATAGGTCCCTGGTTGCTGCGGCGGAACCTTCAACGTTTCGCTGCTGGTAGCAATCGGTTTGCCACCAGAAATTACGCCTGCTATTCCGCTGGGGTCCCCGTTCTTGGAAGCCGAAGCGGTAGCAACGGCCTGCTCCTGTCCTGGCTCGACCAGCACCCAGTTGTGCGGTAGCGCGGCTGGATTAGCAAAGTTGACCGTGAACTCTGCCCCCGCCTTAGCTTCAAGTGTGGTCTGCTGGTACTTAAGCTGGCCACTTGGATCTGCATCAACCGTTAGCCCCGAGCCAACACCTTCATTCGTTCCTCCGCCTGCCGCTGCGCCTGGGCTAGCTGCCGCATCTGAACTGGCTGTCGCGTCTGAACTGGCTGCTGTTTCACCGTCGGTACCCTCACCAGCTGCTGCTGCGCCGAGCGTAATCGTCCCGACCATACCGGCTGCGTAGTGCCCCGGCACCGTACAGATATACGGATAGGTGCCGGCAGGCTGTGCGGTTACCTGAATTGCTTCGCTTGCCGTGGCAATTGGCGCACCGCCCGCAATGACTCCAGGCAAGCCTGCAGGATTGCCACCAGCACCTTGTGCGGCCTGCGCAACTGCATCTTCCTGACCTGGCTCGACCATCACCCAGTTATGCTCGAGTGCCGCCGGATTATCGAAGTTGACCGTGAATGGCTGGTCAGCAGGCCCACTAAGTTCTGTTTGCTGATACTTGAGCGCGCCGCCCGGATCAGCGGCAACAGGAATCGGAGCCGCAGCCCCACCAGTTGGAGTGTCTTGACCAGTTGAGTCCGCAATGATTGATGGGTCGGCGCGGCTACAACCGATTAAGACAATCGCCAGCATGAGTATGGAAAGCGCGAGCGAGCCGCGAACCTTCATGTCGTGCTCCTTTGAGCGTAGCGAACGCCAGCCAATCTGGCTAGCGTTGTTGGATTGTAACATACGTTAATGCACTCAACAATTGGGCTAAATATGTACTTTCTTCACAATGAGCACAGTATCTTTCTCATCCAGCACTGGTATGATCATGTCCACTTAGCACTGTACAAGGAGCGCCAACTAGCAGAATGCATGCCAGCTAAGGAGCCGCCTGGCCATTGACTGGAACAATCCTGTGCTGTCTTCCTTACCCAACCTTGTTCGGGAGTTAAGGACACTCCTATCGTTCGCGCCAATACTGCTCGTAATCGGTGCCCAAACGTACCACAATATCCGCGTTGACGGGCGCTTCGTCTGATGATCCTTCCCTGACCGGCATTCCGCCCAGCACTTTGCTTAATCGTTCGCGGGTGGCCGCATGATCGCCATAGTCAATGATTTCGCTTTGTTCGGCAGGCTCGGCGTCATCAGGATCAGTTGTGGTGAAGCTGCTACCTGCCAGTGCCGTTGTTAGGCGTGTCGCAATACCAGGTGTGCCCACGCCGTTCTGGACTTGAACCGTAGCCTGCTCTTTTGCTTCACCGGGAGGTGACAGCGCCTCGCGAACCGTAGCTTGGACTCCGGCGGGGTCCCAAACAAGATCAGAGCCGAATTCTTGCACACCGATTTGCTCGGGATCGAGACGATACTGGGCAAGCTGGCTGGGGTCAATTCGTGCTAGCAGTGCCGACATGATAAGCGCATCAGGACGACCTACTGGCACAGTTGTACGTGTTGCATCACTGGCAGCATTTACCAGCCGCATGGCAGCAAGTGGACGTAGTAATGCCGGCTGCTCGCGCAAAGCTTGCACAAGGCCGCGAATCACCTGCTGTTGGCGCTGGCCACGGCCAAAGTCGCTATCGGCGTGACGGGTACGAACGTATTGCAGCGCTGTTTCGCCGTTCATCCGTTGACGACCTGCCGGAATACGCAAAGTCATATACCCAAAGTCTTCCGTTGGATATTCTGTATCGACAATCTCGCGCGGTACATCGACTTCGACGCCTCCCACCGCGTCGATCAGCTGCGCAAAGCCGTTGAAGTTAATGGTGGCTACGTAGTTGATACGGGCATTGTTGTCGGCCAAGTTTAGAAAACGTTCAACCGTGTCGGCGGCAACGGCAGCGCCACCGGCAGTCGGATCGGTATCAGCGCCAAACAGTTCTGCCGCGTTATCGTAGCCATACTTAAATGCAGTGTTGATTTTGTTTTCACCAAGGCCTGGCACATCTGCGATTGTGTCGCGCGGGATCGACAGCATACTGCCCCAACCGGCGCGCGGGTCGAGATGCAGCAGAATAATCGAATCGGAGCGCACCCCTTCTCCTGGAAATCCCTCGCGCAGATCGACGCCAAGCAGCAAAATATTCATTGGCGATAACAGTGTGGCTGCGGGTGGACGATTTTGCCGTACATCTGCAAGCTTAACCTTGCTTGCAATACGCTGCTGAAAATATACGGTACCAACGCAGGAAAGCACTAAGCCGGCGATCAGCAGCAAGAACGCGCGTCGTAACCACTGGCCAGCTGACGCACTGCCACGACTTGTTGCTTTACCTCGTAGTGGCGGTGGCGGAACCTGTGGAGGTCGACGTGACGGCTGTGGCTGCACCACAGGTGGACGTGCTGGTTGGCGCGGCGGCTGATAATCAGCTGGCGATGGTGGTCGTCGATCCTGTGGACGTGGTGGTTGACGATCAGCTGGTGGCGGTACTCGTCGGTCGCGCGGCGTCGCCGGCGGACGATGCATTGGGATCGTGTCATCGGTATATGGTTCATTATGGGGATTACGGCGTGGATCTCGTGAAGACATCAAAGACCTCGTTGATATGTAGTGTCGTTATAAGAATACCGCCAAGATACCAAGCTGCCGCCAACCACGCAATGGTCTTTGGCCTGCTGTAATATCTTGGCGGTTGAAAAGAAACGGTCCGAACGTCTAACCGAGCAGCTTGGTCCATGGCCACAGCTTCAACCAGTAGGTTCCGGCAAGACTTAGTCCTACTAGGGATAACAACATGAACAAGTCGTGCCAACCAACGCGCCAGCGTCGTCGTGGGCGTACAAAATGGCTTGCCATCCAGTAGCAAACGATGCTGAATAATGGGTAGGCCACGAACGCATAGCGATACACAGGCTGCACAACCGGGCCGTTTGGATTGTTGTAGTCAATAAGGCCATAGGTGAAGTTGTTGAATGGCGGCATGTTCATCAGCATATTGGCGTCAAACATCATCATTGGCCGCCCCATTTCCATCATAGCAGGACCACCCGCCCAGCCCTGCGCGCCATTAGGCGTCGCGCCGCGCATCACAATCGAGGTCATGGCGCTAAATGGGCTAACCGCCAAAGACCGAGACGTAACCGGCATTCCCGGCTGCACGCTCGCCGTTCGCATCAACACAAAAAAGTATGCGCCGACCACGATACCAATAATGATCAGGTACGTCATGATTGTGGCTCGTAGTGTTCGTTTAGCTACCGTTGAACAAAGCAGTCCCAGCATCCCCGTCGCTAACGCCGTCAGCAGCAGCAGCAGCAGTGCTTTGAGCAGATCACGCGGAGCTACGCCGCCAAATAGCAGTACGACGCTGCCTAACGGTACAGCTGCAAAGATGAGCAGCAGGACGTACCATAATGCCGCAATCAGTTTACCCGAAAGGATGCGACCTGGACGAAGTGGCGTCGCAATCAACAGGTCGTAGGTCAGCTGTTCGCGCTCACTGCTAATTGCCCCTGCCGTTAGTGCGGGCGTCAGAAACACAATCAGCAGCGTTTCAGCCAGCGCCAACGCTGCGAACAGCCCCTGCCCAACGTGCGCGCTGATGATTTGCATGCCATTTTGGGCTTGAGCCTCGAAGACGCGCAAGATTCCAAAGCAAACAAGGCTCAAGCCCAGCAGATAGCCCGTGAGAATCAAGTACATTCGTCCGCCACGCATCCGCGAGCGTAGCTCTTTGACGATAATTGGATTTGGTTGCAGCACGCGATACATATATCACTCCGTGTCGGTGTATGGCTTGTTCCGGATCATTTCCTCATTCCTGTTAGCACCCAGATGAGGAAATCCCGGATCGCTATGTTCTGCTAGGCGGCGGTTAGCTGTAAGAATAAATCTTCCAAATCATTAGTCTCATCGCTGAACGATGTTAGCGCAACTCCCGCCATGATCAGACGGCTTACTAACGCTGCCGTTGCCTCAGCGTCACCATTCCACGTCATGCTGATGGTGAGCGGCATGCTGCTAAGATCCGGTAGCTTCCGTGTTGCCGAAACATCCGTTGGCGCTTCGGGGTGTTGCTCGTCAACAATTTCCACCGGACCAATGCCGGGTGTTGCGGCAAGAATAGCCTGTGCCTGCTCGATGCCACGCAAGATATTGACCCGTAGCCGTCGTTCTGCGCCTAGCTGCTGCTGTACGTCTGCTAGTGAGCCGCTGGCAACAAGATGACCGCTCTGCATAATACCGATTTCGGTACAAACCTCAGCCAGCTCAGATAGGATGTGTGATGACAGAAGAATCGTTTTGCCCATGTCGCGCAATGTTCGCAGCAATTCTCGCAGCTCGACACGCGCCCTTGGATCGAGTCCGGATGCAGGCTCGTCCAGCAACAAAATTGGCGGATCATGAACCAGTGCATGAGCTAGACATAAGCGCTGCTGCATACCGCGCGATAAACTTTGCACAAACGCGTCGCGCTTTGGCACGAGATCAACCAGTTCAAGCAGACCTTCAACGGTGGAGCGACGTTTAGCTGTCGGGAGTTTGTGGCAGCGCGCAAAGAAGTCAAGGTATTCCCAAACGCGCAAATCCTCGTACACGCCGAAGAAATCGGGCATGTAGCCGACCAGCCGCTGCGACGCGCGTCCATCACGGTCGAGCCGCTCACCCAGCAGGCGTATATCACCGCTGGAAGGCTCAAGCAAACCAGCCAACATTCGCAGCGTTGTGGTCTTGCCCGCGCCGTTTGGCCCAACAAAACCATAGATCGTGCTGCGCTGTACCACAAGATCGAGATTGTC
>JASKZZ010000072.1 GCA_030147335.1 Herpetosiphonaceae bacterium
TCAATTCATGCCTATATTACAATATCGGCATAGAGTTGTGAACTAAGTTGCGAGAAATGCTGCAAATACAAAGCTTTACCGTTGGCCCGTTCGCTGAAAATCCGTATCTCCTCACGTGTGCTGAGACTAGGCAGGCAATTATTGTTGACCCCGGTGATGAAGCAGAAATGCTTCAGCAGGCAATCCAAGATGCAAGTGTGGAGCTACAGGCAATTGTGCTGACTCACGCTCATCTCGATCATGTTGGCGCAGTAGAAGCGCTGCGAACATGGGCCAACATTCCGGTCTACCTCCACCCCGATGACAATCAGCTTTTAGCGCGCGTTGTTGACCAGGGTCGTATGTTTGGCCTACAGCTTGCGCCGGTTGCTCCCGCTGATCATCAGCTGGTGCATGGCGATAGAGTCAGCTTTGGCACTGTTGAGCTGGTGGTCATTCACACGCCTGGTCATAGCCCCGGCGGCGTTTGTTTGTACGAGGCGACAGAGCATGTACTGATCGCGGGTGATACACTGTTCCAGCGTGGAGTTGGCCGTACCGACTTACCCGGCGGTGACGCGCAAACACTGATAACATCCATCGAAAAGCAGCTCTGGCCGCTCCCAAGTGAGGTACGAGTCTATCCAGGGCATGGCCCAGCTACCACCATTGGCGAAGAACGTGAGCTAAATCCATTTGTTGGCGCGCAAGCCCGGCGGCGTCAACGACATTAAATGAAGGAAATCACATGAAATTATCACTTCAATCTGGTGCAGTTAATACGATTGAAACTCCTCTCGCCGTTATCGGCCTTTTTGCTGGTGACGCGTTACCTGCTGGCCTTGCCGATGTGATCGAGCCTGGCGATTTCAAGGGTACGTTCAAGCAAGCGCTGTTACTGCCTTTTGTTCCGAAGCAGTCCACGAGCGAAAGCCAAAGTTTTGCGGCGCGACGAATTTTGCTGCTTGGACTTGGCAAACAGGAAGAGATCACGGCTGAACAGCTCCGCCGAGCTTATGCGTTTGTCGTGGCCCGAGCGAAAACGCTCAATATTTCTTCCCTCGCCGTTGCAATTCCCACCGTTGACGGCATTGACCGTGATGTTGCGTTGCGCGCTGTAGCCGACGGCTTGTTGCTAGCCGACTACCGCTTTGACCGTTTCAAGGGCACTGCAAGCAAAAAGAACGCTGAAGAGCGAACCGATATTAGCGAGATCATACTTGTTGGTGAAGGTAATGCTCAGGTGTTGGAGCTAGCCCAGACGGTGGCCAAAGGCGTTGTGCTCGCGCGTGATTTAGGCAACGAGCCACCGGCGGTTTGCACGCCCACTCGCTTCGCCGAGGTTGCCCGCGAAATTGCAGATCGCGGCGGCATGGAGCTGACGGTGTTGGATCGCGAACAAATGCAAGATTTAGGCATGGGTGGAATGGTTGGCGTCAGTCAAGCCGCGCACGAGCCGCCAAAGTTTATTGTGCTTGAATATGGCCGTAAAGGCACAGGCAAAACACTGGGGCTGGTCGGCAAAGGGATCACCTTCGACTCGGGTGGCATTTCGATTAAGCCCGGTGAGAAGATGGACCTGATGAAAATGGATATGATGGGCGCGGCAGCCGTGCTGGGTACAATGAGCGCGATTGCTGATCTCAAGCCGCAAAACATCCATGTTGTTGCAATCGTGTGCGCAACCGAGAATTTGCCCGGCGGTCATGCATTCAAGCCGGGTGACATTCTCAAAGCAATGAACGGCGTCACGATGGAAATTCTCAACACCGACGCCGAGGGTCGATTGGTCCTGGCCGACGGTCTGAGTTATGTTCAGCGTTACGAGCCCGACGCCATTATCGACCTCGCTACGTTGACGGGCGCGATTTCGATTGCGCTTGGCTCGCACATTTCCGGGTTGATCACCAACAATGCCGAGTTTGCGCAGCGCGTAAAGCAATCGGGTGAGACAACGGGTGAGCTTGTGTGGGAGTTGCCGCTGCTGCCCGAATACCGTAATGCCGTCAAGAGCACAATCGCCGACATCAAGAACACCGCAGGTCGCCCTGCCGGATCGATCACCGCAGGCGCGTTCTTGGAACACTTTGTCGATAATCGCCCGTGGGTTCATCTTGATATTGCGGGCGTCGCATGGGTAGAAGGTCCTGCCAAGCCTGAAGACCAGCCTAAGCCTTATAACTCGATTGGAGCTGTTGGTTACGGCGTGCGGCTCCTCGTCGACTTGATCCAGCGCTACGCGGCACAACAGTAACGCCTATCAAGCATAGTCCAAACGCATACTTAGAAGTGAGATGGTCAGCTTTGGTCCTTCAAAGCTGACCATTGTTTGTCTTTGCGAGATTGTTGAGAATCATTTGCATAATGGGTTTAGATTCGGTATAATACGCTCGTTGTTGAAATGGATTGGCTCCTCACGTTGCCTCGGATCGATCGCGTTTTTGATCTTTTCTCCCGTGCTCGGTGATTCCAACCCTTTTACAATTTGATCAGTTTAGTTTTTTGGAGCAGCGAGCAATGAGCTTTGCAGACAAAACGTTAACGTGCCGAGATTGCGGCGCAGCATTCACATTCACATCGGGCGAGCAGGAATTTTACGCGCAGAAGGGCTTCAGCAACGAGCCTACACGATGCTCGAACTGCCGCCAGTCACGCAAGCAGAGCCGCAACGGCGGTGGCGGCGGCGGCGGTGGCTACGACAGCTACAGCAGCAGCCGGTCCAGTGGCGGAAGCTACGGCGGTGGCGGTGGCGGCGGATACAGTTCGGACCGTGGCCAGCGCGAGATGCACACCACAACGTGTTCATCGTGCGGACGCGATGCGCAAGTACCATTCATTCCTAGCGGCAACAAGCCTGTGTACTGCTCTGATTGCTTTCAGAGCCAGCGCCCAGCGCGACGCGATGACCGCTGGTAAATAACATCATTTCCGGCGAAGAAAGAGGCTTGCCACTTCCGGCAAGCCTTTTTGTATCTATTGCACCAGCCGCGCCGGGCATGTGGACTGAACGATAAACAATCGGCTGGGGTATATCAAGAGTTTTCATGCAGTTTTCAGAGTTCACATTTCATCCACGTATCCAGCAGGCAGTTCAGAACGCAGGCTTTACGACACCTACGCCAATCCAGGCTCGTGCCCTCCCTGTGGGCCTTGCTGGAAAAGACATTATCGGTACTGCTCAAACAGGCACAGGCAAAACAATTGCGTTCGTGCTGCCGATTCTGCAACGGCTACTGGTCGAGCCAAACAAGCTCGGTCGAACCCGAGCGTTAATCGTAACGCCGACCCGCGAGCTGGCAGAACAAATTAATACCTCCATCCGTCAGCTGACGCAGGGCATGAACATTCGCTCGGCAACAGTGTATGGTGGCGTTGGTATGGTGCCGCAGGAGCGCGCACTCCGTACCGGCGTCGAGATAATTGTCGCGTGTCCCGGAAGGTTGATCGATCATATGGAGCGCGGTACAGCGTCGCTCCAGGGCATCGAGATGCTTGTGCTGGACGAGGCGGACCGGCTGCTGGACATGGGTTTCTTACCCGCGGTCAAGCGCATCCTGAGCCAGTTGCCACGTGACCGCCAGACAATGCTGTTTTCGGCGACATTTGCACATGAATTGAATCAGCTTGCCGCACAAGCACTACGCAACCCGACACGCGTCGATGCAGGTGTTAGCGGACCAACAAAAACTGTTGCGCACGCTCTGTATCCGGTACAACAGCATCTCAAAACGGCGCTGCTGCTGCACTTACTGCGCAAGACCGATACAAACTCAGTGCTAATCTTCACCAAGACCAAGCATCGCGCCAATCGCATTGCGGAGCAGCTGCAACGAGCGGGCTAT
>JASKZZ010000116.1 GCA_030147335.1 Herpetosiphonaceae bacterium
CTGATGGACGATGGCTCACCCAACTTCCCAACCACAAAGCGAGTAATGTTCCACAGCTTGTTGGCGAAGTTACGAGCGGCTTCCAATCGTGTTGGCTGTAGCGAAAAGTCTTGGCCGGGCGTGCTCGACGTTGCAAACGTAAAGCGCATCGCATCAGTGCCGTAACGGTCGATCAGGTCAAGCGGATCAGTCACGTTGTTGAGCGACTTCGACATTTTACGACCTTGCTCGTCACGCACCAGGCCATGAAGATACACCGTCTCGAACGGCTCCTTGCCGGTCAGATAAATGCCAAGCATCATCATGCGCGCAACCCAGAAGAACAGAATGTCGTAGCCGGTTTCCAACACGCTCGTCGGATAAAACCGCTTGAAATCTTCGGTCTCGTTCGGCCAGCCGAGCGTCGAGAAAGGCCACAAGCCCGAAGAAAACCATGTGTCGAGCACGTCCTCGTCTTGCCGCAGTGCCACGGCGTGACCGTAGTGCTGCTGTGCCATTGTCTGCGCTTCGGCTTCATCAAGCGCCACAAACTGCTTTTCGTCGGGACCGTACCAGACGGGGATACGGTGGCCCCACCACAGCTGCCGTGAGATTGTCCAATCGCGGATGTTTTCCATCCAATGAAAGTAGATTTTCTCGAATCGCTCTGGCACAATTTTGGTTCGGCCCTCACGTACAGCGGCAATCGCAGCCGGAGCAAGCTCGGTTGCTTTGCAAAACCACTGCGTGCTGATCAACGGTTCTACCACGGTATCGCAGCGTTCGCAGCGGCCTACCTTCATCAAATGTGGCTCGACTTTTACCAGATTACCGGCTGCTTCCAGCTCCGCAACCAATTGCTTGCGTGCATCAAAGCGATCAAGTCCTGCGAATACGCCACCTTCCGCGTTGATCGTCGCGTCGTGATTCAGGATGTTGATCGTCGGCAGATTATGCCGCTTGCCCACTTCATAGTCGTTCGGATCGTGGCCGGGCGTGATTTTGAGCGCCCCGGTGCCGAACTCACGGTCAACGTACTCATCAGCAATGATCGGAATACGACGGCCCAGCGCAGGCAGCAGCACCTCCTGTCCAACCATGTCTTTGTAACGCTCATCCTCGGGATGCACTGCAATCGCCGTATCGCCCAGCAGCGTTTCGGGCCGCGTCGTCGCAATGGTGATTGAGCGAGCATTGGCGTTGGCGCCAATCTGCCAATTTGTATCGTTCGCATTTTCGGCAAGCTTATATCGAATATGCCATAAATTGCCTTGCTCCGGCTCGTCGCGATAGACTACTTCAAGGTCGGAGATAGTGGTCATGCAGCGTGGACACCAGTTTACGAGATACGTGCCGCGATAAATCAGGTCGTTCTCATATAAACGCTTGAACGCGACGCGCACCGCATAGGACAAGCCTTCGTCGAGGGTGAATCGCTCGCGCTCCCAATCGGCTGACGTTCCCATGCGTTTCAGCTGCTCGGTAATGCGTGCGTGGTAACGATCTTTCCATTCCCACACATTTTCCACAAACAGCTCGCGCCCCAGATCGTGACGGGTCTTGCCTTCCTTCGCGATAAGCTTCTCAACCACGTTTTGCGTAGCAATACCGGCGTGGTCGGTGCCCGGAATCCATAGCGTGGGATCGCCCACCATACGATGCCAGCGAATCAAAATATCTTCAATGGTATTGGTTAGACCGTGGCCGGTATGCAGCGCGCCAGTGACATTCGGGGGCGGAATCGCGATCACAAACGGCTTGCGATTGGAGTCGGTCCTTGGCTTGAAATAGCCACAGCCTTCCCACCAGTTGTACAAATCGCGCTCGATCTGTTCAGCCTCATAGGCTTTGGCAAGGTCGGCCTTGGCTAACAGCGCGTTAATGTCGGTTGTCATCGCAATAAACTCCTTACGCCATGGATGACGTTGAACGCTTAATCCAGTGCAAAACAAAAACCCCCCGTCCAACAAGGACGAGAGGCGCGCCTCACGTGGTACCACCTTGATTAGCAAAGCCAGGCCGAAAATCGGCAGGCGGGTTGCTCACTCATTGGCGCGGTAACGGGCGCACCCGAAACGAGTTACACGACCTTTGCAGCCTTCACTCGCTCAACTCCCAGGCGACGTTCGGCGTTTGTGGCTGCGGTAGGCTTTCAGCCGGTGGCCCACCTTCTCTATCAGCTCGAAACGCGTACTCTTCCTGATCATTGCTGTTGTTGGGCATTGTACAAAGTGACCAATAGGCTTGTCAACTAGCTGGCTTAATAACTGTTCTTTGGGCCTAGTGCTCTGGACAAAATTTGTATGTCATCGGTGCATAAGCAAAACCGGAGATTACAATATGTTAGTGGCTAAGAATCTGTTGGTTGGTATCTTGCATCTGAAGTCGCAACAAGGTATCATATACAGAGCGAAAATATTGTGTTGCTCACGCTCCTGTTTACCGGGAGGAGGAAGCTTACATGACCACGATTCCTTTGGTTGAGACCGGAACACTCATCGATATTACGCCTTCGGCAAGCGCAAAGCTGCTAGGGTTGATGCAGGAAAAGCAGCTTGAAAATCACGCGCTACGTGTATTCGTGGCCGGCGGCGGCTGCTCTGGCCTGCAATATGGTATGACCTTCGACGACGAGACAAACGAAGGCGACAGCGAGTTTGAGGTCAACGGCCTACGCGTACGCCTCGACCCAATGAGCCTGCGCTATGTCGAGGGTGCTCGCATCGACTATCAGGATTCACTGATGGGTGGCGGCTTCAAGATTGATAACCCGAACGCTGTTGCAAGCTGCGGCTGTGGCTCGTCCTTCCGTCCCAAGGAAGAGGAAAGCTACGACGAGTACGCTTCGAGCAGTGCGGGTGGCTGTGGTAGTGGTGGCGGCGGTGGCTGCGGCTGCGGTCACTAACGCGTACACCGGCTAAACAATGTAAAGCGGTCATCCTTCATCGGATGGCCGCTTTGTTATGCGCCTGAATGCCTACCTGCCGACCTGTACCTTAGATCAGGCTCGACTGCTCTTGTCACCAGGGAGTGTGCTTGAAAGCGTGGCATAA
>JASKZZ010000123.1 GCA_030147335.1 Herpetosiphonaceae bacterium
ATCCGTTTGCACTGAAGCCAGAAGCTTACCGTCCCATTGCCGGATGCGCGCTTCCTTGCATTTGCAGTCAATGGTCATGCTTGGAGCCGTCGCGCCATTAACGCGCCACAACACCACTGCTGCTCGACCGCCACCGTTGTACCGATACGCAAATGTACCCGGCATCGAAGGATTATCACCATTGGTGAGCACGCCTTCAAATTGCATCCCACCTAAAATCGAGGTCAGCGTACGGTAGGCTGCAAAGATCGGCTTACGTAGATCGGCGCGATTCGGATCGAGAGGGTAGGTGCGGCGTAACATGCCGTAGTGGAACTGAACCTCGCTCTCGTCATAAACCGGTCGATCATAGGCTGCGCCTGGCTGCGTATCATTACGAAGGTCGTACCAGAAAACGCGCTCAACCGTTGGATGCGCCATTGCCACAAGATACATGCGAACCATAAACGCGGCCTGGTCGGTTTCGGACACACCGTAAAACCCGTTGTACGTTGACCAGCCAACCTCGGTAATCCATACCGGCTTGCTGCCAAACTCTTGCAGCAGCGCATCGACCGCGCGTAGTTCACCCTCGAAATCCTGGGTTTGGTCACGCCGCCACGATGCAGCTTCGGGAGCGCCAGGACTGTAAGGATGAATTGCCAAAACGTCGAAGCTGTTCCATCCGCCGTTATCGTATAACAGGCGCAGGTAGGTTGGAATGTCGTAATCTTCGGGTGTTGGTAAATCGCTCCATACACTGGTAATTCCGCCCAACACAATCACTGCATTAGGATCGGCTGCCTTTGCGGCGGCTTTGGCGGTATCAAGAACGCGAACGTAGTCTTTGATCGTGTACAAGCCACTTTCATAGCCCGATGCGCGGATGTTAGGCTCGTTCCAGATTTCCCAGTAGCGGATCTGTTTGCGATCACGGCCGTAGCGCGCCACCGTTTGGTACACGTAGGTGCCGAAGTCATTGAGCCACTCGTCTACAGTTGGGTTTTTGCTCTTAAACCAAGCTGGATTATAGGCCAGCAAGCCAAGTACATTGATACCACCCTTGCTCATGCGTTCGATTGAGCGATCATAATTGTAGAAGCCGCTGCCGTCGCCGCCCCACATAAAAGGGCCACCCTTGGTCCGCTGAAGTTTATCCCAGCTAATCTCTTCTCGCGCCCACTGTATTCCGGCCTCACGCATCAGCGCAACGGCGGCGTCTTGCTCGTCGTCACGGACACGATTTCCAAGTGTGGCGACGATTCCAAAGGGCTGGCTTTTGTTGAACGACTGAGCAAGCGCTTGTTGTGGTAGCTTGTTGGCGTGAACAATCGAATTCCATGGCAGAACTGTGGGGGCTAACAGTGCCACGATGAGCAGAGGTAATAAGGCTCGTGCGCGCATGGTTTGTTGTTTTCCTCTTTCCCAGGGTGGTAATTACATTGCAGAATGAAGGACTAAAAACCGAGAACTGTAGATCGAATCAGGTTGTTTTGTACGACGGTTCTTAACATTTTGGTCTTTCCTACTCGCTCCAGCCTTCCCACGGTGCATACCCGTAACGCCACCGGTGATAATGCTGCCCGACGTTGCCCATCTCAACTTCAAATCCACGTGGATTTCCCGGAGTATAGGTCAGGACGCGGCGTTCAAAAAGTTGTACCAGAACTGTTTTATCGACACCGCCAACTCGTGCGCGGGACCAATACGGCTCGCTAATTGGATAACCAAACGCAAAAACCCAGTCGTCCGGTAAATTGTTCATGTAACGCCAGAACACATCGGGCAGGTTGTGCCCTAGTTCCGGGTTATAGGCCGCGATTTTGGTTTCGGGCCGCGCCAACGAAGGATCGTTGCTGACTACTCCGGCGGAATCAATGACGGCGCTGACGTTGCTGCCAACTTGCGGCGTTGCACGCTGCTCACCATTGAGCGAGACGACGTTGACAAAGGCGCGATATGGTGGAGCTGGATTGGCTGCATCTGGATCGCCTGCTACCGGTTCCACAGACGGTTCACGCGACTCGAACTCCGCGTCGCCAAGCTGTAGCTTGCCGCTGACAAGCTCTTTGACAAGCAGCCCGTTTGTCACAAACCATCGTTGGCTGCGATCCGCTCTCGGCTGCGTAATTTCCATGCGGGACTTGTCATAATATTCAACAAGCCGCTCAAGACCAGGACTTTCAGCATAACGCTCAATTGTGGTGCGAAGCGGTGAAGGACCCCAGAGCCAGGAGCGATTTGCTTTACCGGCTTGAATCGGCTGATCCGCGCGTTGCCAAACATCAGTGAAGGCTGGCTCGGAACGATAGCGCGTAACACCCAGCGATTGAACCTGCACTGTTTGGCCGGGAGTTACTGCTAATCGCGCTTCAAAGCCACGCTCAACTCCATCAACCGCAACCCTAGCGCCGTCGCCAACCGGCCGCGCAACAATGTTGATGGGTTGGTCGCTCGTGACCTTGTATGAACGACCAGCAGCGTCTAGCGCAATCTGGACGTTCGCGCCTTGATACGCGAAATTCGTGACGCCATCATTATCAACATTTGCCAGCGGCTCCGGCGCAACCACCAGCGCATCAAGCTTCATCCGTAAGCCGTAATGTCCGGCGTACACAGCCTCGAACCACGCGGCGCTGTCCCATGTCCTGCCACGGTCGCCACTATCGCCGGGACCATACCTTGAGCCTTTGCTTGCAGCAAATTCCAGCACGGTCGGCTGTGTACGCTGTGCCATCGCGCGGTAGGCGTTGATAATCAGCGCAGCATCTTCGGGATAACCGGCACGCGCACGTTCCGGCACATCAAGGCTGACGATCCACGGCGCGGCGGCATCCAGCATCCAGTTATTAGCGGGTGGCACAACATCACGACGGATGGTAAGTGGATAACCGCCAATCGTGAGCTTCGTCGGCGACAGCGGATCGATTTGCCGGTCGCGGGAAGCATGGAGCGCAGCATGCAAGTCACGATAGCGCGCGCCATCACGTGGTCCGATCAAACCTTCCTTGGTAGCTTGCAGTACGCCAAATGTTTCCAAAAACGGAAACACGCGGCCATCAGCTTTACGCCAGGCTATTGGCCACGCTTGACCGGCACGCCAATAACCACCCACGGATTCGGGCAGGTGAAAACCTGCGCGCATCGTGTTAGCAATGGTATTGTAGTGACTACCGTCGCGCCCGATCCACTGCTCCATTTCCGCCATCGCACGGAATGCGCCGTAAAACTTGGCAATCGCGTAAGTGTGCATCACGCTGTTTTCAACCGTGTCATAGTAGCCGTAGGGGAAAATGTCACGGTCGGGCAAGCCGTCCCCGTTGCTGTCAAGTCGCTGAATCCAAGCCGCAACTGCTTCAAGCTTATCTATGTTTTGGCTAACGAATGCGCGGTCTCCCGTTTTGGCTGCGTATGAGTACGCAGCACTGATCAGGTTGGGCATTGAATCCCACGACTGTCGATTCTCGCCGCGATTAGCGACAACATCAACGTATTCGGGTACCACTCCGTCGCTGCCGGTCGCATCAAGAAAGAATTGGATATTCTCGCGGAACACGCCCATATCGGACAGCACATAGCCGTAACCGCTGATCGCGTAATCGAGGTCGCGCACCCAGGTTGTGGTGGTGTAGTTGCGCTGACTAGCCCGCAGTACGCGGCGTCCGTCGGGAGCAGTGATGATATTGGCGACATATCCGTTCGCCAACAAATTATCTTCAATCGACGCATCATAGCGGCTGATAGCGTTGCGATGTCGGGTGTTGGCCTGCGCCCCTGGTACGATAGCCATCCAAACAATCAACATGAGGAGCGGCACGATACAAAAACGTTGGTTCATATTCTTCTATTCGTTGTGTTGTTAATACGAGCTATCGACGCAGCCTGAGATGTTGGAACGGATATAGCGGCATGCGCGGACTGAGGAAGCGAAAGACCCGCTACAGCAACCAATCCAGCAATCAGCACCGGATTATACAGATACGGCCATAATACCGGATTGAACAGCATAAAACCAAGATATGCGGCAGCAGCATAATTGCATACTTCCTCAACCTGCGCGCCACGTAACCAGAATAGCAAAGCGATAACGCCAACAATCAGCATCTGGATCGGCTTGAGCAGATGCTCAGTGTCACGTGCCCAGAACTCCCCACTGTAGCCGGTAATAATCGACCACACGTTTGGATCGGTTTCAGTCCATTTTTGGCGCGGCCACCCGTCGATGTTGTTAAACCAGCGGTAGGTGCCGGTTATAAACTCCTGCGGTGACCACAGCAGGAATGGTAGAACAACAAGTCCAGCAACGACTCCACTCAAAAACGCCAAACGCAGTGCCTGACCAAAGCCATATTTCCGCAACCACCACAGCCCGATGAATGGGCCAAACACGGCAACCAGTGGCGAACCTGCAGCAGTCAAGCCCAACAGTATTGCACTTGCGCGAGGACGTCCAGCAACGACAAATGCCAGCAGCCACGCCAGCAGCGCCCATGTAATCGGCGCCGTATTGCCCATATCCCAATGAATAACGCTGGGTTGTAAGTAAATCCAAGCCCACAATGCCAAACCTGGCTCGTATCGCCATGTTGCGGACCAACTGTTACGTTGCGCGCTCAACCACACAAGCGCCGCGGCGATCATCAACTCAGCCGATATATTTGTCCAACGCAAATCCACGTTCAAAAGATATGTCGGTACATAAGCAAGCCATGTCACCGGAAGATATGTCAGCGGCACTTCCCACGGCATTTGATACATTTGATATGGACTACGACCGGCTAATAGGTTCTCGATAGCGCCGTTGACCAGCGGTAGCATGTCGCCGTTTTCGGGCTTGATCGGAATATACTCCATGTGGATTGTGCGAATCCAGGTACCTACGAATAACGAACCAATTGCTACCCATCCTACCTTGAAAAACGCCAGCGCCAATAACATTCCAATACCGAACGCTAGCCCCCATAGTCGTGGCGCTGTCCAGCCTCCACCCTGATCGATTGCCGGCACAAAACGCGCCAGGTCGATCATAGCAGCGGCGAAGCTTACGATTGGCAACAAGGCAAGTAATCGCGTCGGTCCGGCCTCGCCATACGCTAGCGACTGCCACACTTGGGCAGGAACCAGCCAAAGCAGTGCCAGACAGCTGAGAACAGCAGCGGCAACCGTGGCAACGGTGTACACATGTTGCGCGCCAGCAAAATCTAAAACGCAGGCGGTTGCAACCAGCACCCAAATCGGGCGACTATGCGCAGCGGTATGTGTAATCAATCTGGTCCTCGGACAGCAGTTAGTATAGGAACCGAATCATGCAGCGTCAATAGAATACAAATGACGGGAACGTGACACATTAAAACGCTCCCCGGAGGAGCGTTGACGGGCGTAGTATAGCGGCGACTTATTGATTGAGCAAATTGCTGACAGCCGTGTTCCTATGAATGTGTCTCAATGAGTGATTGTTGCTTTGGAACATGATGTGCTACATACCAGCCTGAGAATAAAGAGGGGATGGGTATTTCGTCATGCAGCGAACAACACTTGAGCCGCGAACGGCTCAACACATACAGGGTACGAAGCGTACCTTCCTTGGGACAACATTTCGCGCCCTGCAACATCGTAATTTTCGTCTCTTTTTCTATGGCCAGCTAGTTTCATTAATTGGAACGTGGATGCAATCGGTGGCGCAGCAGTGGCTGGTGTATCGCTTAACGGACTCGCCCGCAAAGCTTGGTATTGTGGCCGCCGCCGGATCATTGCCGGTGCTGTTTTTGTCACTTGGGGCTGGAGTGCTGATCGACCGTCTGCCGAAGCATAAAGTGATCATGGCGACCCAAACAGTGGCGATGCTGTTGGCATTTGTGCTGGCGGCGTTGGTTTTCTTCGATATGGTGCAATTCTGGCATGTGTTGGTGATGGCGACCTTGTTGGGCACGGTTAACGCGATTGACATGCCGGCACGACAAGCATTTACACCAGAAATGGTAGGCAAGGAAGACTTGCCCAACGCCATTGCGCTTAATTCATCGGTGTTCAACGCGGCGCGAGTCATGGGGCCAGCCGTTGCCGGACTTTTAGTAGCGGCTGTTGGCGAGGCATTCGCATTTGGGCTGAATGGTATTTCTTATCTAGCCGTGCTCGCGGGGTTGATGATGATGCGCGTACCGCCGTTTGAGCACCAACCTACAGGACGTGCGCCACTGGTTGATCTGATGGAAGGTTTACGCTATGTTGCTCGTGATCCGCTTAAGCGGGTGCTGCTGAGCGCGTTGGTCGTGCAGAGCATTTTTGGCACGCTGCATATCACGTTGATGCCGGTATTTGCCAAAAATGTGTTTGTTGTGGAGGGCTGGCGCTTTTTGGAAGACGGTGAGGCTCGTCTTGGCATTCTGATGGCGAGCTTTGGTTTTGGAGCGCTGGTTGGCTCAATTTTGATCGCAGCCATGGGCGATCGTGTACCGGCCGGTAAGCGCATCACAATGGGTATTTTGATCTTTCCAATATCGTTTATTCTATTCTCGTTCGCGCCGTCATTTTGGGTTGCGCTGCCGCTGCTTGCGATTGGCGGCTGGTCGCTGATTACTTTCTTGGCAACAAGCAATACATTGTTGCAAACAACAACGCCGGACGAGCTGCGTGGACGTGTCATGAGTTTATATACAATGACACTGGTAGGACTGATGCCGTTTGGTCATCTGCTTGCCGGGTTCCTGGCCGATCGCTTTAACAGCGCGCCAATGGCGGTGCGGCTGGCGCAATGCGTGGTACTGCTCACCGCCCTAGCCATGACAGTATTCGCGCCCCATGTTCGACGAGCGAAATAACATTCATAGGTGGAGAACGGGGCATGTTTCTAATTGTCGGCCTGGGAAATCCGGGCGAACAATATCTACGTAATCGGCACAACGTTGGCTTTCAGTGCCTGAGCTATCTCGCCAATCGGAACGGGCTGGACTTTAACGAAAAGCAGCATAAAGCACGCGTTGCCACCGGCATGATCCGTGGACAGCGGGTTGCACTTGCCAAGCCGTTTACCTATATGAACGATAGTGGTCAAGCCGTTGCCGCGTTGGTCCGCTGGTACAAGCTTGATCCTGCCACAGAGCTGCTGGTGATCTATGATGATCTTGATCTGCCCTTTGAAACTGTGCGGCTTCGCGCGAATGGCAGCGCCGGTGGTCAAAACGGCATGAAGTCGATTATTCAACATCTAGGCACACAGCAGTTTCCACGACTACGTGTCGGCATTGGACGGCCTGCTGATCGACGCGATCCAAAAGATTATGTCCTTGGCAATTGGGACCGTGAGCAATCAGAGAAGTTGCCTGTGCTGTACGCCCGAGTTGCCGATGCGGTTGAAACCGTTATCACCGACGGCCTGACCCTGGCGATGACCCGATTTAACGCCGGTGAACAGCCGGTCAAACAAAAAAAGGAGCTTGATACCATCACGTCCAATCCCCGGCAACCTTCGACACGAAACAGTGGTGATTAACGATAAGACGCAGCTGTAGTGCAGCTGCTCAATTGATAGACGGGAACCTGGTCTTGATCGGTCTTGTCAGATGGAATAACGGTTGAGCCGAATATTAAAATCTAATAAATTGCTACTTGACGAAACATGGTACAATCGGCTCCAAGTAGGACAATTATTCCCGCACTGTGTGTCCTGAGATGTAGAAGGTCGTCCCTAACTAACTGTCCAAATTGCGCATCAACGCACACCCGCTCAACAACGAAGTGATATACCGCTGATTTGTGCGCTTAGCTCTCGTGAGCATTGCGGCACCTCCATCGACAAATGTCGGAGCGAGGCGCCGCTCGGTGATATACGCAAGGAGAACGTATGAAGCTCAAGCAGACGTCCCGGATGGTTGGAACACTGGTACTAGCACTTGTTTTAAGTGCTTGTGCAGGTGGTGCTGCACCAGCAGCAGAAACCTCGGCAGCAACAGCAACCTCGGCAGCAGCAGAAACATCAACTGCTCCATCGGCGGCAGCTTCAACAGCTGTAATTGCCGGCGGATTGGGTGGAGCATCGACGGCAGCAGTGGCAAGTAGCCCTGCTTCAACGGAGGCTAGTGCATCAGCATCGGCATCGGCATCGGCATCGGCATCGGCATCGGCATCGGGAGGAACAGCTCAAACCTCGGGTGCGGCAAGCGCAGCTCCTGCAGCGTCAGGCGCTCCTGCGGCATCAGGTGGTGCTGTTGAACCGGCAGAGGCAGGCGAGTTTGTGCGAACGATTCGTGATCGTGGCACGCTTATCTGCGGTGTTAACCCGGCGCTGGCTGGTTTTGCCACGCTCGAGTCTGGCGGTAACTATGTTGGCTTTGACGTCGACTTCTGCAAGGCATTAGCAGCCGCAATCTTCGACGATCCAAGCAAGGTCCAGTATCGTCCGCTGGAAGCAGCAGCGCGCTTCCCAGCACTGCAAACACGTGAGATCGACGTTCTGATTCGCAACACGACGTGGACACTCACCCGTGACACTTCCAACGGTGGTGACTTCGGCCCGGTCAACTTTTATGATGGCCAGGGCATGATGGTGCGCAAGGCAGACAACATTACCAAGCTCGAAGATATGAACGGCGCTAGCATTTGCGTGCAGAGCGGAACCACAACCGAGCTGAACCTTGCCGACGCATTTCGAGCGATCAACGTACAGTTCACGCCGGTCGTGTTTGACACCAACGATGCAACGTTCGGTGCGTATATCGAAGGCCGTTGTGATGCCTACACCACTGACAAGTCAGGCTTGGCGGCGCAGCGTATTGGTGCGCCGAATCCCGATGACCACGTGATTCTCGACGTTACGATGTCTAAGGAGCCCTTGGCGCCGATGGTGCTGCAGGGCGATCCCCAATGGAAGGACATTGTTTCCTGGGTAGTGTTTGGCCTCGTTACTGCCGAGGAAGAGGGAATAACGCAAGCCAATGTTGATACCTTCGTAAACAGCGAAGATCCGACTATCCGCCGCTTGTTAGGCGCTGAAGGCGAGCTGGGTGCCGGTCTAGGCATCGACAATGACTTCATGGTTCAAGCGTTGAAGGCTGTTGGTAACTATGGCGAGATTTATGCTCGACACCTTGGTCCTGAAACGCCATTGAATATCCCACGCGGCCCGAACGCGTTGTACACCGACGGCGGTTTGTTCTACGCTCCTCCGTTCCGCTAACGACACATTGTGGCAGGGTGATACCCCGTATCACCCTGCCATCGCCAAAAGGTAAACGTATGGCAAGTACAGGATTTACCGCCGAAAATCATCGTCCTGTGCCGTTTTACCGCAACGTCAAAGTGCTTGCCGTTCTTGCGCAAATCGGCTTTGTTGTGCTAGTGGGGCTGCTGCTTTGGACCCTGTACTCGAACATGATTGCGGGGCTGCGGCGCGCGAGTATTCCCCTAAGCTTTAACTTTCTACAGCTAACCGCCGGCTTTGCTATTTCAGAAAGCAGCATTGCCTACGGTCCGCAAAATACCTACGCGCGAGCGTTTCTTGTCGGCATCATCAATACCTTACGAATTGCAGGACTTGGGATCGTGCTGGCGACGATTCTGGGCGTTATCATCGGTATTGGCCGATTGTCGTCAAACTGGCTTTTGCGTACAATCGCGACTACCTATGTCGCGATTTTTCGTAATACGCCGTTGTTGGTCCAACTGATTTTTTGGTATGTCGCAGTGATTTTGAAGCTGCCACGTGTACGCGATGCGGTCGGCATTAACGGCTTCGTGTTAGCCAGCAATCGTGGACTTGCGGTTGCATGGCCGCGTGCCAGTGATACATACGCATCCTGGATGCCGTGGCTCGTAGCTGCGCTGATTGTTGGTGTAGCAACAGTTATTGCCCGGCGCTGGCAGCTTGCGCGAAGGGATCGTCCCGGCTCCGCTTTGCCGTATGGCTTGCTCGCCACTGCGCTAGTTGCGCTGGTCGGGGCAATCATTATTTGGTTGACCACTGGCGTCAGTCCGCTCCGTATCGACCAGCCTGAACTCGGCGGGTTCAATTTTAGTGGCGGAGCGACGCTTTCGCCCGAGTTCTTTGCGCTGCTGCTTGGCCTAACTGTGTACACCGCTGCGTTTATCGCCGAGATCGTCCGTGGCAGCATTCAAGCCGTGAGCAAGGGCCAGCGCGAAGCGGCGCGATCATTGGGCTTGAACCCATTTCAGACGTTGCGGCTGGTCATTTTTCCACAGGCGCTGCGCATTATGATTCCCCCGATGACGAACCAGTATCTCAACCTGGCCAAGAACTCAAGCTTGGGTATTGCAGTCGGCTTTCCCGATCTGTTCAGTGTTTCATACACAGTACTGAACCAAAGTGGTGCCACTGTTCAGGTCATTTTACTGGTCATGTTGACGTACTTGAGCATTAGCCTGCTGACGTCATTGCTGATGAACATTTACAACAGTCGGATGCGGCTGGTTGAGAGGTAGGTTGCGATGTCATCGACGGAACTTCCCGTTTCCACGCTCAAGCCACCGCGCTCCTCGATCAACGCGGTCGATTGGCTGCGACGTAACTTGTTCAACAGCTGGCTGAACAGTATCATCACAGTGGTGCTTGGCGCGCTGATCGTTTTGATCCTGTACCGTGTGCTGACGTGGATTTTTACGAGCGCAGTCTGGACGCCTGTGCCGACGAATCTGCAAATTCTGATGACTGGCCGGTATCCGGCGGATCAGGTGTGGCGTATTCAGCTATGCGTTGCGCTGCTGCTGTTGTTGTTTGGTCTCAGCGGTGGTTTGTGGGGCGGTATTCTGCGCACGATTAGCTCGGCTTTAGCCGCTAGTGCGCTGCTACTGGCCATCTTGCCTTTCGCCGCTCCTACACGCTTTTTTCTGCTTGGCCTCGTTGCTGTGATTGCCGTTGGCTTTGTTGTCGGATTACGATTACCGCATCCGCTGCGTCGGCTTGTGCTCGCCCTCTGGTTTGTGTCGCCGCTAATCATGATCGTACTGATCCGGGGATTTGTTGGTGTTGGCGCGCTGCCGTTTGTGGAAACCGGATTATGGGGTGGTCTGCTGCTGACAATTATGCTTGCGGTCGTCGGCATCGTTGCCTCGTTCCCATTAGGTCTGCTGCTTGCGCTTGGACGCCGCAGTAAGCTACCGGTGGTTAAGGGCTTTTGCGTCGCCTACATTGAGCTGATCCGTGGTGTGCCGCTGATCACGGTGCTGTTTATGGCGATGATTATGCTGCCGCTGTTCTTGCCGGCGAATGTCCGTGTTGATAATCTCGTGCGTGTGCTGGTGGCAATCACGTTGTTCAGTGCGGCCTATCTTGCAGAAAACGTGCGCGGTGGTCTGCAATCGGTGCCAAACGGCCAGGTCGAGGCAGCACGAGCGCTTGGCCTAAATGTGTTTCAAACAACATCACTGATTGTGCTGCCACAGGCACTGCGTGCTGTTATTCCAGCGATTGTTGGTCAGTTCATTAGTCTTTTCAAGGACACATCGCTGGTCGCGATCGTAGGCCTGGCCGAGCTATTGGGCATTGCCGATCTTGTCATTGAGCAGCCGGCGTGGCTGACTGTGCCCAATGGTGTCCAGCGTGAAGTGTTGTTGTTTGTCGCTTTGATCTACTGGGTTTTTTGCTTTTCGATGTCGCAGATTAGCCGACGCCTTGAACAGCGTCTCGGCGCAGGCACGCGCTAGCTTCGTTGTACTTTAGGGAGCGTACCATGACCGATCAGCCCTCCACCAGCGACGATATTATTATCTGCCGCGATGTTCATAAATGGTATGGCGACTTCCATGTGCTGAATGGCATCAATGCAACAGTGCGGCGCGGCGAGGTCGTCGTTGTGTTTGGGCCATCCGGCTCGGGCAAATCAACCTTTATTCGCACGATTAACCGTTTAGAAGAGCATCAGCGCGGCACGATCATCGTCGATGGTATTGAAATGTCGAATGATCTCCGCAACATCGAAGCGATTCGCCGCGAGACTGGTATGGTTTTTCAGCAATTCAATCTGTTTCCGCATCTGACTGTGCTGCACAACATCACGCTCGCGCCGATGTGGGTGCGCAAAAAGACCAAGCGTGAAGCACAGGAAATCGCGCTACAGCTGCTCGAACGTGTCGGTATTGGCGAACAAGCAAACAAATATCCGGGCCAGCTCTCGGGCGGCCAGCAGCAGCGTGTCGCGATTGCACGCGCACTGGCGATGCAGCCTCGTATTATGCTGTTCGACGAGCCGACATCCGCGCTCGACCCCGAGATGATCAAAGAAGTGCTTGAGGTCATGAAAACGCTGGCGCAGTCAGACATTACACTTGTTGTGGTAACGCATGAGATGGCGTTTGCCCGCGAAGTCGCTGATCGTATGTTGTTTTTCGATAAAGGTCAGATCGTCGAGCATGGCACTCCCGAGCAAATCTTTGATAATCCACAGCACGATCGTACTAAGCTATTTTTGTCACAGATTTTGTAGTCTTTGTTCGTGACGGCGATGTACCAGCGTGTGCGTAATCCAAAGCATTAACGATACATTTCCACCAAGCCACGGCGCGTGCGGTACAATGAATCACTATGTCCCTAGATCGGATGGCTCAACCCAAACTGCGCGTGCTGTTGGTACAGCTGCCGGTTCCAAATAACCCCGCGCTTAATGTTCCACTTGCGCTTGGCTACCTCAAAGCGTACGCCTATGCTCAAGGGCTGTTGGAACAGGTCGAGATCGAGCTGCTTCCCCGCGCACTCGCCGATCATGCCGGTGACGCGCTGCTGGTTCGTGAAATCGT
>JASKZZ010000137.1 GCA_030147335.1 Herpetosiphonaceae bacterium
GCGTGGCGTCGGCTACCGCTTTAGCGACGAGTAGGACGTTGGAACGAATATCAGCCGGCTATCATCTTTACACAAGCTTTACAAAAACCACACATTAGCTTTTTAAACCTTTGCTAAACTAGCCTTATCAGTTGGCCAATCCATTGTAGGACTTTCGTACCACAGATGGAGCATCACCGCCAACTGCATGTCAAACATCGCTGTTCGCGCTTATTTCTTCAACACATAACCCAAATCCTAGTACGCTCGTTTTTCGCCGTTGTCGGTCCCGTCGTCATCGTTGATTAAGGACGTCTACGTGCATTCAGCGCTCGAACTCCTGCCACTCCTTGCATTAATGTTGATCGGCGCAAAGCTCGTTGGATTGATCAGCCAGCGGCTTGGAATGCCGGCCGTCTTTGGCGAACTCCTGCTCGGTCTATGTCTAGGTCCCGCTGTTTTCGGCATCATTGAACCAAATGAAACATTGTTGCTGGTTGGTCAAATCGGCGTCATTGTGCTGATGTTTATGGCCGGTCTTGAAACCGAGATCGACGAGATGCGCCAAGTTGGCCGCGTTTCCCTTTTGACCGCACTCGGTGGCGTCGTGCTGCCATTCGGCGGCGGCTATCTCATTGGCGTGGCCTTCGGTCTTGCGCAGCTTCCATCACTGTTTTTGGGCGCTGTGCTTACGGCAACCAGTGTCAGCATTTCAGCGCAGGTACTCCGTGAGCTTGGGCGTCTGCGCACCAAAGAGGGCGTAACCATTCTTGGCGCGGCGGTGATCGACGATGTACTGGGCGTACTGGTGCTGTCGATTGTGCTTGCGCTTGCCGGTGAAGGCTCGTTTTGGCTGTCGATGCTGAAAATGTTGACGTTCTTTCCAGCAGCTTGGTTCATTGGCGACTGGCTTGTTCCACGCCTGTTGCGCGCGGAGCAGCGTGTCGCCGAGCGCGAGGTAGCAGTCGCAGTGCTCATCGGCATTTTGCTAATCTATGCATGGTCGGCAGAAGCGCTTGGCTCGATCGCGGCGATCACCGGAGCTTACCTGCTCGGGATCATCGTTTCACGCCACACTGACCCAGGACACCACCTGCACGACAGTATGAATGTGATCGGCTACGGCTTTTTCGTACCGATTTTCTTTGTCGGCATCGGCTTGCAAGCACGGCTAGGCGCACTTGGCGAAGCGCCCGGCTTGATCATCGCGGTGCTGCTTCTTGCAATTGTCGGCAAGATCGTCGGCTGCGGCTTGGGCGCGCTCAGTGGCGGCTTTAGTCGTCGATCAGCGTTGGCTGTCGGAGTCGGCATGATTGCGCGCGGCGAGGTTGCGCTAGTCATGGTCGCAGCAGGACAGGCCGCCGGCTTAGTGAATGATCAGCTTTTCTCGGCAACCATTGTGATGACGCTTGTAACAACGCTCGTCACACCACCACTTCTACGCTGGAGCTTGGGAACCAACCCACCGACAACGCCGATAGACGATTCGGGCGATGACCAACGTGTGATCGAGCCGTCGTTACCACCATTGAGCACATCAACATCTAGGCACTAACGCAGCCAGTTTCCGGCAAGCACGACACCAAAAATGCCAAGAATGATTAACGGCGATACGCGGCGAAGCCAAAGCAGGATTGGATCCTGTGAGACGATTGCCTCGGCGGATGGAAAATGTTGTGCGAGGTGTAAAAATCCAAGAATCCAAATTACCAGTGTAAGCCAGAAACTGCCAGTCAACACCAAAGCAAAACACAACAGCGCGGAAACACCGGCGATTGCAAAATAGATACGCTGGTTGTCGGTTGAAGGTTCTTTCATCACTGCACCACTCAATTAAGAATATTTCGTGATGTTGCAACTTATGGGCCGACAGATCGATGCATCCCTCATTTGCAGCAGTAAGTCCTACGCCACTACGGGCTAAGGAGGCAACGTGAACTGACGACATGTATTGCAGGGAAATCGAATGACTCAACGAGTGCAAGCACTGAGAGTCTTTACGCGGAAATGCTTCACTGTTAGGAGGCGACCTCATGGCTGAGAAACCATCCACGATCGATGCCGGACGAAGTGCTCGCAACAAGCATGGTCAAACTATCGATGTAAACGCTTATTGGCGGACAAACCTGCGCCTGATTTCGGTGCTCCTGCTTATCTGGTTTTGCGTTTCCTATGTGCCGGTGCTGTTCGTTAACCAGTTGAATCAAGTGACGATCGCAGGATTCCCAATCGGCTATTACATGGGGTCACAGGGATCGCTGATCGTGTTCGTCATCTTGATTTTTTATTATGCCTATCGCATGGGTAAACTCGACCGCGAGTACGGCTTGGACGACGATTAGCTGATTTTTAAGGAGCAACCTCTATGGCAGTTGCACAAAAGCGACCGGTACCTTTTTGGCAGAATTACCTCGCGCGGCGCTACGGATTGTTCACGATCGGCTTCATTATTTTCTCAATCGTAGTCGGCGTACTCGAAAGCACCGGTGTCATCGGCAATAACGGTATCGGTTACCTTTTCCTGATGCTCACCATCGGCATGTACGCTGGCATCGGCGTCATGAGCCGTACCAAACATCTTGACGAGTATTATGTCGCAGGACGTTCCGTACCCGCGCTGGCGAATGGCATGGCTACCGGCGCTGACTGGATGAGCGCAGCCTCATTCATTTCAATGGCGGGGACACTGTGGCTACTGGGCTACGATGGCTTGGCCTATATCATGGGCTGGACGGGAGGCTACGTGCTATTGGCGCTGCTGTTTGCGCCATATATTCGCAAGTTCGGTCAGTACACCATTCCCGACTTCGTCGGCGCGCGCTACGAAGGCAATCGCGCGCGTGTTGTCGCCTCGATCGCGGCAATCCTGGTCTCGTTTACGTATGTGACAGCGCAGGTAACAGGCGTCGGCGTGATCATGAGCCGGCTTGTCGGCGTGAGCTATCCCGTCGGCGTTGTCGTCGGCCTTGCCGGCGTCCTGGTTTGCTCGTTCCTTGGCGGCATGAAGGCGGTAACCTGGACGCAAGTAGCACAATACATCATCTTGATTATCGCCTACCTCGTACCGGTTACAATGCTTTCACTCAGCTTGACCGGCAACCCATTTCCGCAACTGGCATATGGACAGGCGCTACAAAACATCGACCGACTGGAAGGCGAGCAAGGAATTAAGAACCGCTACGTGCAGCCGTTCACCACGCCAATGTCGAACCAATCGGCGATTGACGCTGCCAATCAAATCGGACTGACGCCTCCCGCGAAAGTGACGATCCCTGATGCGGCACGACCCGAACTGGGCAACTGGCTCGGCACACCTTGGCAATTTCTGGCACTTACCGCGTGCTTGATGCTCGGCACTGCCGGCCTGCCCCACATCTTGATCCGATTCTACACAGTTCCAAATGTGAAGGATTCGCGTAAGAGTGTCGGCTATGCGTTGTTCTTCATCTTTCTACTGTATTTCACGGCGCCGGCCTACGCGGCATTTGCGCGCTGGGAAATGCTGGAAAACGTTGTCGGGCAGCGTGTAACAACCATTGATGTCGGCGGTAAAGCAACGCCAACCGTGCTGGACGATAATGGGCAGCCGCTAGCCTGGGTCGCTAATTGGGGCAAAACGGGACTGCTTACTGTTGCCGA
>JASKZZ010000157.1 GCA_030147335.1 Herpetosiphonaceae bacterium
GTCGATTTCGCGTCCGACTGTTATGGTCTGTATTCCAGCAGGCGTAACATCGGTTGAGATGCGCGCAGTCCGCGATGCTGCAATTCAGGCGGGAGCGCACGCCAAGCAAACGTATCTTATCCGCGAACCACTAGCCGCCGCAATTGGAGCGAATATTCCGACCAATCGCGCTTCCGGCAATCTTGTAATTGATATTGGCGGTGGCACAACTGAGGTTGCCGTTATATCACTTAATGACATTGTGGTAAGCACGTCGGTGCGAGTTGGCGGCGTCAAGTTTGATGAAGCGATTGCTGCCTATGTGAAGCGCAAGTATAACGTCGCTATCGGTGAGCGTACTGCTGAAAGCATCAAGGTTGAGGTTGGATCGGCGCTGCCGCTGGAGCAGCCATTGTTGATGCAAGTGCGTGGTCGCGATCAAGTAGCCGGACTGCCGAAAACGATCCAGGTCAGCTCAACCGAGATTACCGAGGCGATACAGGAGCCGCTTGAAGCGATTATTAACGCGGTACGAGCTGTGCTAGTTGAAACACCGCCCGAGTTAGCGTCCGATATTATCGATAAGGGCATGGTTATGACAGGCGGTGGATCAATGCTGCGGCGGATCAACGAGCTGCTGACCGAGGTGACTGGCGTGCCATGTTATGTTGCCGATCAGCCCGCGAATTGTGTTGCGATTGGTACTGGCTTAGCGCTTGAAAATATTAATATTTTGCGCGACAGCTTGTCGGGCGACGACTCGTAGCAAGCGTTACGAAATTTTTGGTGTGGTACTCAAGGATAGGCAGCAAGCCAAACGTCAGCGCCGTAGCGATGATTAATCAAAAGTTCGGTCTAGGCTATATTACTGACTGACGAAAACAAACCAGGAGGAACTTCAGTGGCTCACTCTGTGTCAACGGAGACTCAGCAGGCCCTGGATGGGCTAGGCTTAACAAAGCTTGGGAACGTATTTTGGAACTGTTCAATGCCAGTGCTGGTCGAGGAATCTGTCAAACGTGGTGAGGCTCAAATCGCCAGTAATGGCGGGCTTGTAGCCTACACCGGCAAGCGCACGGGCCGCTCTCCCAAAGATCGCTTTGTCGTGCGCAACCAGGCGACGGTCGATACGGTTGATTGGGGCGCCGTTAACCAGCCCATCGAGCAGGCTACCTACGACGCTCTACGCCAACGAGTTGTTGAATATCTCCAAGGCCGCGATGTATTTGTGCTGGACGCGCGTGCCGGTGCTGATCCGCGTACTACGTTGCCGCTGCGTGTTGTTACCGAGTACGCCTGGCATAATTTGTTCGCCAAGCAGCTGTTTATTGGTTTGAGCGATGAGGAGCTGGCGCAGCATCAGCCGGAGTGGACAATCCTTTCGTTCCCTGGCTTCAAGACCGATCCCCAGCGCGACGGCGTAAACTCCGACGTGGCCGTTATGCTCAACTTTGAAAGCCGCGAAGTGCTAATCTGCGGTACTGAGTACGCTGGCGAGAGCAAAAAATCAGTTTTCTCGGTGCTTAACTTTATTTTGCCGCAGCGTGGCATGCTGCCGATGCACTGCTCGGCTAATCAAGGCGCGCGTGGCGACGTAGCACTCTTTTTTGGCTTGTCGGGTACAGGCAAAACCTCGCTTTCGTCCGATCCCGAACGGCGGTTGATCGGTGATGATGAGCATGGCTGGAATGAGCATGGGGTGTTCAATTTTGAGGGCGGCTGTTACGCCAAGTGTATCAGGCTGTCACCTGAAAAAGAGCCGCAGATTTACAACGCCATCCGATTTGGCGCAGTGATCGAAAATGTGGTGATCGATCCCCAGACGCGTCAGCCCGACTACGACGATGAGCGCTTTACCGAAAACACACGAGTTGCGTATCCGCTTGAACATATCGAAAACGTAGTTGAGTCGAAGCGTGGCGGTCATGCGAATGTGTTGTTTTTCCTCACTGCGGACGCATTTGGCGTACTGCCGCCAATTGCTCGGCTCACACCCGAGCAAGCGATGTATCACTTCTTAAGCGGCTACACCGCGAAGTTGGCTGGAACTGAGGTTGGCGTTACCGATCCCCAGGCGACATTCGAGGCCTGCTTTGGCGCGCCATTCTTGCCGCTGCCAGCAACAACGTATGCGAAAATGTTGCGTGATAAGCTTAATCGACATAATGCGCGGGTGTATCTGCTCAACACCGGCTGGAGTGGCGGCCCGTTTGGCGTTGGTACCCGGATGAGCATTCAACATACGCGTACCATGCTCCGGGCGGCGATCAACGGGCAACTCGAATCAGCATCAATGTACACGGATCCGTTGTTTGGCTTTGAAGTGCCCGAGCATATCGAAGGCGTGCCAGATACCGTGATGCGACCGCGTGAGTCGTGGCAGGATAAGGCCGAATATGATCGCTTGGCGCGCATGCTGGCGGAGCGATTTATTGAAAACTTTAACAAAAAGTTTTTGAGTCAAGCTCCTGAATTAGCAGAACACGGGCCGAGCCTCAGCTAACTATGTAGCTGTCGTCCGTCCAGAAATACGAATGAACACGTAAAGTTGTTTGTTCGTATTTCGCCACGAATGATCGGCGTACAAGATGGTATAATGCGCTCCAATTCATTCGGGAGCGTATCAAAGACATGGATTTTCGTACATTTATCGACCTTGCCCAGATTGTTTTGGCGATCACGCTGATTGTGTTAGTGCTACTCCAGGCTAAAGGCAATTCAGCCAGCGCATTTTTTAATCGCGAAGCTGCAACAACATATCGGACGCGCCGTGGCGTTGAGCGTACGCTGCTACAGGCGACCATCGGTATTGCCGTGCTGTTTTGTGTGTTGTCACTGCTCAACAACGTTTTGCCGAAGTTTGGGTACTAAACCATCGCATTCAATCGTCATTAAACAGCCGTCAGCTTCACAAGCTCAATGTTGATGCCTGATGGTTGTTTGTTTTAAGCTATGATTGGTCGAATCCGCTGGCAAATCGTTATTGCCGTCTGCGCAGCGCTTGTCGTGTTTGCGCTGCTCGGCTCGTTGGCGTTGTCAACTGCTGCATCAACACGTCCGCTTCAGGGCGAGGTGTATGTTGAAGGCGTGGTAGGCGCTCCTCAACAGCTTAACCCATTAGCACAAAACGCATCGACTTCTCCCGCCGAGCGTGATATTGCCGCGCTGTTGTTTGATGGGCTGACAAGCATTGGGCCGGACGGTCGAGTTGTACCCGCGCTGGCCGAGCGTTGGGTTGTGACGCCAGACGGTCGAACGTACACCTTTACGCTCCACGCTGATCGGACATGGCACGACGGAGCGCCGGTAACGGCTGATGATGTGCTTTATACGGTGCGAGGTGTGCAAAACGCGAACTTCCCGGGAGATCGAACCCTTGCCGCACTTTGGCGTAATGTCCTGGTGCGTAAGATCGATGCGCGAACCGTTGAGTTTACGCTCAGCTCACCGTTCGCGCCGTTTCCTAGTGTCGCGCGCTTACCGCTGCTGCCATCGCATCTGCTCCGAACACTGCGGCCTGAACAATGGCCTAATGCTTCGTTTGGACAGCGACCTGTTGGTACTGGTCAATATAAGCTCCACGCACTTGATCCACGACAGGCAGTGCTGGTGCCTGCATTCGATGCTGCCGAATCCGCTGCAATCGATAATTTGGTTTTACGCTTTTATCCCACCTCGGATGCAGCGGTTCTAGGGTTGACGCGACGTGAAGTGCAGGGCGTTGCCACAGTTGCAGGTGGCGGACGATTGCCACCAACGCCGGCGCGGTACACGCAGCGCGCGCTTGCTCCACTGGATGATTACACAATCTTGACGCTGAACCTACAACAACCGCCGCTGGATGATATTCAGCTGCGAACGGCGTTGTCTATGGCGATCAATCGTGATGCCTTGATCGACACCGTGCTTGGAGGTCAGGGCCAAGTGATTGATACGCCGGTGATGCCAGGAACTTGGGCCGAAGATAGTGAAGCGCGTTTACCAGCGTTCAAGCGCAGTGAGGCGCAACAGCTGCTAGGTTCGCTTGGTTATCGTGATGCGAATAGTGATGGATGGCTTGAAGCGGATGGACAGCGCCTGGTACTGCCGTTGCTGACTACCGATACCCCCGAGTCAATTGCAATAGCCAATGAGCTTGCGCGGCAAATGGCCGAGATTGGTGTGGAGCTGCAAATTCGACGTATGGCCGGCATTGAAGTACAGACTGCGCTGGCCGCGCATAACTTCACGCTTGCGCTGCATAACTGGAGCGATGTAGGCGCCGATCCTGATGTTTTCTCGCTGTGGCATTCGTCGCGCGCCGATGGTGGTACCAACTAC
>JASKZZ010000199.1 GCA_030147335.1 Herpetosiphonaceae bacterium
GCAAGTTGCTTGGGTCGCATGAAAACCTCTATGGTAGGAGCATCCGGCAGGAAAGCAGAAAGAAGTTCCTTCTGTTCTTTGTGCTGGATAGCTTTTCTTAGTCGTGATGAGTTGTTTGGTGAGCAGCCTTAAGCGGTTGAAAAGCAGTAGCCGGAGCTTGATTACTAGCTGTCGATCCCTCGATCACGCCGCATACGCGTAGTCCCCATTGCACCGCAGGGCCGATTCCCAAGGCAAACAACAGCGTACCGACACCCACAGGAGCGCCCATCAGCCAGCCCAACGACAGCACCACAATCTCGATTGCGGTACGAACACGGCGAACCGGCCACTTGCTTAGTTCGCTAACGCCCAGCATTAAACCATCACGCGGCCCTTTGCCCAGACCGGCAGCAATGTAAAAGCCGGTCGCGAGACCACACAGCAAAATGCCGGGAATGTAGTACGCCAACGACCAGAACCAGCCCTGTGCAGTTGGAATGATCGGCGTCAACACATTGATAATGACGCCAATCAAGACCATATTTGCAATTGTGCCGACGGCGGGTCGCACGCCCAAAAACCACGCGCCGATCTGCACCCCTAGACCCGCCAGAATGCTCGCCGTACCAACGCTCATCCCTGTTTTGACACTCAAACCGACGTGGAAAGCATCCCACGGCCCTAGTCCTAACGTGTCCTTACCCTTGATCATCAACGTCACGGCTAAGCCATAGCCAAACAAGCCGATCAGTAACTGCACCCATGCGCGTAACGAACGTTCTCGTCCAGTTGTAAACATTGTTTTTCCTCGTCACACGCCGTTTATAGCGCAGAACCTCACGATCATCGATTTGGTAGGTCGTTTTTGGAAGCGTACAGCTGTTGTAGCACTCGCAGGTCAATGTTGCCGCCGCACAACAGCGAAACGACATTGCGGCCATGCACATCGACTTTGCCAAACAGCGCTGCCGCTGTCGATAGTGCTCCAGTCGGCTCGACAACCTGCTTGGTTCGTGTCATTGTTAGTTCGAGCGCGCGTAAAATCTCGGCTTCGCTCACTGTCACGATCTGCTCAACCAGCGACCGCATAATCGCAAATGGATGAACGCCGACTGCCAGCGTTGCTACGCCATCGGCTAGCGTGGGAGGCGGCCCAATTCGCACAATCTCTCCGGCTGCCAGCGAACGACGAGCATCATCAGCAACTTCCGGCTCGACGCCAATCACCCGCACATGCGGCAGCACGCCTTTGAGCGCGGTAGCGATTCCGGCAATCAAACCGCCGCCGCCTACCGGTATCAGCGCCATTTCCAGCTCGGGCCACTGCTCGGCAAGCTCCAGCCCAATGGTGCCTTGTCCCGCAATCACCAGCGGATCATCGAATGGCGGCACCAGCACCGCTCCCCGATCCTCGGCAATACCACGCGCAATCGCTTCACGGTCCTCGCGCTGTCGGTCGTACAGCACGATCTGCGCTCCGTAGCCGCGTGTTGCTTCCAGCTTAACAGTAGGCGCGTCGCTCGGCATAACAATAATCGCCGTTGTGCCGGTTAGCTGTGCGGCAAGCGCGACGCCCTGCGCATGATTACCTGACGAAAATGCAACAACGCCGGATCGCCGTTCGCTTTCGGATAACGACAACAGCTTGTTGAGCGCACCACGGATTTTGAACGAACCGCTGCGCTGCATGTGTTCGGCCTTGAACCGCAAATCACAGCCGGACATCTCGCTCAACGTCGCGGATGTAAACAGGGCTGTGCGATGCACATAGGGTGCTATCCGCTCGGCGGCTGCTCGCACGTCGTCTAATGTCACTGACAGTGTTCCTTCTATCGTCATTGTCATGTTGAAATCCTTTTCATTTGAACCTACGCTCTATCCTTCTGTTCGTATTGAACAGCTAGCTTGCATAGTGGTTGGTCAGCTAACAATTGCAAATGCGCGTACTGGAAACGACGTGCCGTCAACAATCGCTGGTGGAATTGCAAAAAAACGAAAGCCGCCGGGTGGCAGTTCGTCCAAACCACGCATATGCTCAACTATTGGAATACCCGCCGCCAGCAGAATGGTATGTGCTGGCCGCGCCGGATCGTTCATGTCGTCAATATTCGCGCAGTCAATACCAACAAGCGCGACTTGCGAGCGAACCAGGAACCGGCAGGCATCAGCGGTCAAAAACGGCCCGGAACGAAAATAATCGTCTTTCCCCCAACGATCCGCCCAATCAGTTCGTATCAGCACCGCTTTACCCGTTAAGTCGATACCGCCGAATACGTCTGCCCGGATCGGCCCTTCTTCGAGCGCAACAACGCGTACACCAGACAGGTCTGCCAGCCGTTCAAGTGCAAGCTCAGCGAGATCAGGACCTTGGCGATAACGATGGAACGGAGCGTCAAGATAGGTGCCGGTATTGCCGCCCATCGTATAGGTTGCAATTTGGAAGGTCGTGCCGGGCGCATAGTGGGCCTGTCTGGATGCATCATCATGGGCCATGAATGTATCAAATTGCGGCGCGGGCAACCCTGGATATGAAGGCATTCCAGGTTCCAGCCGATGACTCAGATCAATAAATGTTGGCACTCTATCCCCTCCCCTGCATACACTTACTCTCCGTGTTCAATCAGCTCTGCTCGCATCACCGTAACCGCCTGTCCTTCAAGCAGCACACGATCGCCAACCACATGCACGCGCAGCAGCCCACCACGCGCCGATGCCTGATACGCGGTAAACGAGTCCTTGCCAAGCTTGCGCTGCCAATACGGGCCAAGGCAGCAGTGAGCCGAGCCGGTAACCGGATCTTCATCGATGCCACTGCCGGGAGCGAAGAAGCGTGACACAAAGTCATAGCCGGTTGTTGAAGCACGGCTGGTAACAATCACGCCTCGTACACCGAGTGATTTGAGCGCCGAAAAGTTTGGCTGCAAGCTGCGAACCGTCGCCTCCGACTCGACCTCAACGATGTAGTCGAACTGATTTTTGCCGACGTACACAGGTGAAACGCCCAGAGCTTCAGCCAAGCCTTGGGGTTCTGGCACAGGCTGTTCAACTTTTGCAGGAAAGTTCAACTCGATCCAGTCATTTTTACGGTCTGCAGTTAGA
>JASKZZ010000200.1 GCA_030147335.1 Herpetosiphonaceae bacterium
ATCGGGACCGTCAACTGCGCCGCCCAGTGGATTGGGACGGTCTGCGATGATAACACGAATCTTGGATTGCGCTGCAGCCGTCATCAGCTTAACGATGGTCCAGGCATACGTGTAGAAACGACAACCAATATCCTGAATATCGCACACAATCAGATCAAGCGGCCTGCCGTCAGATTGTAGCTGCTCTGTTGTCGGCGCAAGATTGTTCCCATACAGGCTGTAGATTGGAACGCCCGAGCGATGCGTACCACCAGCGACATGTTCCCCTGCTGCTGCGGTACCGTACAACCCATGCTCAGGGCCGAAGATAGCGCGAACATCGGCGGCCTGTTGCAGCGCATCCAGGCTGCTGGTCAGATCCGGCAATACGCCCGTATGATTCGTGAACACGCCGATGCGCTTGCCAGCAATCAAATCGCGGCGCTCATCCAGCAGGACGCTTATGCCTGGCTGCACACTCATGACGATGCATCCCGTCGCGACACGCCCAGCGTAACAGGCGGCATTCCCTGAGCCGTTGCCTCGCCGGTCAGCACATCCACAAGCGCGGTCAGCGATACATCAGGATCGCCGTATGTCAACAGCGTGGCTGCTGAATTAGCGACCAATCCCGCATCGTAGGGCAGCCCAACCGCAACGTGGATTACCGGCGTAGAAGATGAAGCCAGTCCTTCCACAAATCTGCTGCGTTGTGGCGATAACACAGCGTTGCGCGTAATCAACAGCACAACATCTGCGTCCCGTGCCAATGCCAGCGCGCGATCAGCATCTTCGTCGGTTGGCTCGGCTCCGACCGTAAGACTCCGCGTATTGGGAAACGCACCACTAATAAGGCCAGTCAACGACTCCGCACGGGCGTATGCTTCTTCCACCAGCGAAAAGCGCGGCAGCAAACAATCGATCAGGACCAGCCGTGTTTGTGCTGCAAGTGGTAAAACTGCGTTATCACCAATCATCGTAATGCTGCGGCGTGCAACCTGTAGCGCCTGCATAAAAAAGTCTTGATCCGGCTCAGCGAATGGTGGCAACTCATGCGTGAGCTGATATGCGCTACGAAGCGCATCAAGGCGTCGTACTGTCGCCTCAAACACCGAAAGCGGCAGTTCGCCAGCGTCAACAGCCGCACACAGCACGTCCACCACTGCAATCTGCTCGTCCATAGGACCCAGCGGCAATACCACGTCTGCACCCGCAGCTTTAGCTCGTCGCGCGGCATCACTTGGCCCGTACCTATCGGCAATTGCCTGCATATTCAGCGCATCGGTGAAGATAACGCCTTCAAAGCCGAGGCTATCGCGCAGTAAGCCAGTGAGAATTGAACGCGATAACGTAGCTGGCTGCTGATCCAACGCCTCAAAAATAATATGCGCGGTCATTACGGCTGGCGCGCCCATTCCAAACGCGGACTTAAACGGCGCAAGCTCAACATCATTCAATCGCTGCTGATCATGGGCAACAGTTGGCAATCCAAAGTGTGAATCCACAGATGTGTCGCCATGACCAGGGAAGTGTTTGACGACCGGAACAACGCCGGCTGCGGTATAGCCTTGGAGCGCCGCCTCGCTAAATGCAGCCACACTGGGAGGATGCTCACCAAACGAACGGGTACCGATAACAGGATTTGCTGGATTATTATTGACATCAAGGACCGGCGCGAAATTGGTATTGATGCCAAACGCACGCAGCTGTTGAGCGGTAATTGATGCACATGCTTCCGCTGCCGATGGATCACCGGTTGCGGCCTGCGCCATTTGACTTGGAACTGTGACAAACGGCGCGGGTAAGCGGCTAACAATGCCGCCTTCTTGATCGATTGCAATAAGCAGCGGTGGCAGACCAATCTGTGCGGCGTGTGCTTGTAAGGTGCGATTAAGCTCATACACCTGACGTGGGCTGCGGATGTTCTGTGCAAATAAAATGACTCCGCCCACTCGTGTCCGTGCCAGCGCATCCAGCACCTCATTAGTTGCTTCGGTGCCTGTGAAACAAAGCATTAAACTTTGACCGACAACATCACGCAGGTTATTGCTCACAAGCCACCTCCACGGACTAGCCGCGCGGCAAAGCGATACCGATCACTGCGATACACCGACTGCACAAACTCAAAAGGCTGGTTTGTTTCATCGAACGTTGTGCGTTGAAGCTTCAAAACAGGCGCTCCTTCTGGCAGCTGCAGAAACGCGCGCTCTTGTGGCTGCGCCAGCACTGCCTCCACCTCTTGCACAGCTTCTGTCGGGATCAGGCCAAAATGTTCCCGTAGTACGCTGTACAACGAGCCTTCGAGGCTCATCATCAACAGCTGCTCAACACCGGCAAAGCAAAGATACGCTGTTTCAAGCGCCATTGGCGCATTATCTGCAAGGCGCAGTCGCTGTACACAAAGCGTTGGAGTATCCTCCACAATTCGCAGGCTGGCTGCAACTTCAACAGTGGCCCCTACTAACTCACGACGCAGCAAACGGGTCATCGGTGTTAAGCCCCGCGCACGCATCTCCTCGGTAAAGCTTGTGAGCGCTTGTAAGTTTTGACGAATTTTTGGCTCGGCAACAAATGTCCCTTTGCCAGCGCTAGTGTACAGCCGTCCTTCCTGAATCAGCTCTGCCAAAGCTTGCCGCGCTGTCATTCGGCTGATCGCGTACTGCTCACTAAGCTCACGTTCCGACGGCACGCGACTGTGCGGCTGGAGCGTGCCGCCAACCACCTGCGACTCAAGTAGCTTCTTCAGTTGGAGATACAGCGGCGTTGCGCTGCGCTTGTTAAGAATTGACATGAATGGTAAAACACCGTTCCATCGTGGTATAGACCACTATAGTCCACGTCTTACCAACTGTCAAGCACCGAATTACATCATTCCTCCTAATCACCGGCGTATCACGTGTAGCGCTTGTATTTGAGGTACGACTTTGTTATAGTTGCACACCATCAATATGGTCGTTCCCCCTTCGACCACCCGATCCAGCCTTTGCGCCTTATCTCTCAGATCTGTTTGTAGCACTGCAGTTATGCGAACTGCAAGTCAAAGCTTCATCATGTATTAGGAGGTTGTATGGCCGATAGCCGCATTCCACACGTTTCTCGCCGCGCATTTTTGAAAGGTTCCGTCGCTGCCGGTGCTCTTCTGGGACTGAGTGCTGCCCGCATTGAGGCGTTACATGCCGCAGCGGAAAAAGCGGGGATTAAGTCGCATCATTGGAGCACCCTGCCACTCAATTCAGGTGAAACGGTTGAGGCTGGTTTGTCTGCTGTTGGTGGCGATCTGCAACTACTCCGCGACGCCAATGGATTGTTCCAAAGCAGCCGCACCTTTGTCTCGGCGGTTCAGTCTACACCGCATCGCTTCAACATGGTGGGCATGAGCTGGGTTGCCGACGTGCCCGATGGAACGACGATGACGCTTGAAGTGCGTGGCAGCGTCAACGGCAGCGACTGGAGCCAGTGGAGCGGAGTCGGCCATATCATGGAAGGGCGCGAAGACCGTCCAAATACATCGTCCGAGGAAACGATAACCGATGCGGTTGAAATGGGACGAGCGCATATGATGCAATATCGCATTACGCTCACAACCAACGACCCAACCATCTCTCCCAACGTAAAACGCGTGACAGCAACCCAGATCGACTCGCTCGACTCACCGACCCTTGCTGATCTGGATTCGCGAGGAAAAGCAATTCCATTTCGAGTTGGCAACGGTGGCCAGCCGACAGCCCGGCTCGTGCTACGAAATGGACCACTCGGCTGGGGGCCGGGTTTTGATGCAAGTAAGCTACCTACCAGTGATTACTATTACTGGGACACAGTTGCCGGTGTGTATCCAACCCAGTTTGTAACCATTCATCACACCGCCATGACCAATAATCCTGAAAATCCGGTTGCCACAGTGCGCGCAATTTGGGTGTATCACGCGCTCTTAGCGAAAGACGGTGGTGGCAATGGATGGGGGGATATTGGCTACCAATACCTCGTGGACCAGTACGGAAATGTGTACCAGGGTCGCGAAGGAGGTCATGCAACTGAAGGAGCGCATGTCGGCACGTATAACCATCACAATATCGGCATTTCGCTGCTGGGACAGTTTCAACCTAATGCTCCTGGCGCGCCGCAGAGTGGTGAGCCAACAGCAGCGGCAATAGACAGTGCTACACGTATGGCTGCGCTCCAGGCCGCCTACTGGGGATTCAACCCGCTGGAACGGCATCCTTATCCGAAGCCAGGAACAGGCTGCCGACCACAATTCGATAATTTTCGCATTTGTAGCCATCGCGACTGGCATCGGGGCCAATGTGGTCGTAGAACCGCATGTCCTGGCGATAATTTGTGGACCAAGCTGCCGCAAATCCGCGAACAAGCAGCACGGCTTATTCCGCAAATCAAGGACATGCACCTGATGGAAATTCTGAAAAAGTCGTAGCACTAGCAGCCCTAATACCGACCTCCTTTGTGGGGTCGGTTTTGTTTTGCCAACGAAATTTAGTTCTGTCAAGCGGTACAAGTATTGCTGGTATGCTGCCGCTGATACAACATCAACACAACGAAGGGTTGTGCCTGCTATGAGCCTGCAACGATTACGACTGCCGCGCACACCCAAGCCCAGCGTCTGGTTACGTGCCTGCTACTGGTGGTACTTCAGCGCAGTCGGCTGCTTTATTCCATATATTACGCTTTACTACCATGAGCTTGGCCTGACAGGGCTACAAGTTGGTGTGCTGTCGGCAGCACTCCCATTTGGCACGGCCTTGCTTGCTCCGCTTTGGGGCGCGCTTGCCGATACCTTCGCTGCCCACCGCATGTTGCTACGAGCCGCGCCTGTACTTGCCGGAGTCACCGCTATTGTTGCTTCGCAGCAAACGCATTTTGTTCCAATCCTGTTATTAATGCTGCTGCTCGCCATGTTCGCTGCTGCGATCCCAGCCCTGATCGACACCTATGCCGTCACCATCAGCGAGCGCGAAGGGCAATCCTACGGACAGCTTCGGGTATGGGGAACAATTGGTTTTATTGTCGCAGTGTGGATCGTGGGTTGGTTGATGGGCGGTACCGTATCAAACTTGTTTTTGATGGCGTATGCAGCGGGTCTTTTGCTCACTGGTCTTGTCACACTTGGCCTGCCATCCCTACAGCCACGCTCTGCCCAACCATTTTGGCGCGGTTTTGCAGCAATTATGCGTGACCGCACAATCCTGCCGCTGCTGCTCACAACGTACCTTGTCAGCAGCAATGCCGGCATTTTATTCAACTTTCTTGGTATTTATCTGGTGGAACGCGGAGGCAGCACCCAGGTTGTTGGCGCCGCGTCGGGCATTGCCGCAATTAGCGAGTTGCCAGTGCTGTTATTTGGCAGCAAACTCGTCGACCGTTTCGGGAGCCGACGTGTTTTATTGCTGGCGATCAGTGTGTACCTTGTTCGCCTGCTCCTACTTGCCCTGCCAATCACGCCGACAACAGCGCTTGTCGTGCAGCTGCTGCACGGACCCTCGTTTGGCGCTTTTTTAATTGGCTCCGTTACGCTTGTGCACGAACTGGTTGGTCGTGAGCGCGCTGCGACTGCACAGGGGCTGCTTGCATCGATGTCGTTTGGCTTCGGCTCGATCACCGGCTCACTGGTCGGCGGCGCGCTGCTGGAACAGATCGGCACAGTTGGTCTTTTCCGGCTGGCCAGTGTCGGGATGATGATTGCCTTGGTCACATGCTTGCTGGCAACGCGTGCGATTGGAGCCAAGCAAATAGCTTCGATGACACAGACGCATGGTGAGCCAAACCCTTCGCCGACTGAAGCCTAGCGCGGCAATACGAATCGGTCTTAGCTCATCTTTTCCATCCAACGCTTGATTACATGATTGACCTCCTCGGCTCGCTCCAGATTTGCCCCGTGCGCCGCTCCTTCCAAAACATGTAACTCTGCTCGACCAACGGCTTGCTGCATTGCAACTGCATCGTCCGGCGGCGTAAGCACATCGTCACGACCGACAATAATCAGCGCTGGTATCTCAGCATTTTCAAGTAAGCTCGTGGAATCGGGCCGTTCAATCATTGCTGTCAACGCGCCAACGATGCCATCAACCGCAGTATGTTGCATAATCGACTGCATGTGCTGCGCCAGTGCCGGGTGTTCCACACGCGTTTGTTCAGTCAACATTTTGCTGGTATCGGCGACCGCATTCGCTCCTTCTTCACGCACTTTCTCGATCAGCGCATGGCGCTTCGCACGCATCTCCGCATCATCTGCTTCCGCCTGTGTATCGATCAGGATCAAACCCTTGATCCGCTCGGGATAACGTCGCAGCATTGCCAGCGCTACGTACCCACCCATCGACATACCGCCGACAACCACACGGTCAAGATTAAGATGATCGAGCAGTGCCACAATGTCAGCGGCATACGCATCCACGCTGTACCCGTCGGTTGGCACACTGCTACGGCCCATACCACGCAGGTCGGGCATGATTACCCGCAGATGGTCACGCAGCCCTTCTTGTTGAGACTGCCACATCTCGCTCGACAGCAAAAACCCATGAATCAAAACCAGCGGCTCGCCCGTTCCACTGTCCTCGTAGAACAACTGGATCCCATTCACTTCAATTGTTGGCATCGCTCCTTCTTTCTCGCTGTGCTGCGTCGGCAACTAAACTGAAAAAACAACAGCACGGAGCGCATTAACGGCTCCGTGCTGTTCAACGTGGGCCTATGCGTGGTCACATTGCAACCGGACCGTCGTTCCTTGCAGATGTGTCCGCCGCAAGCTGCTCCTTGAACTCGGGGAAGAATTGTTGTAGTTGCTCTTGGGATGCGCGGGTTAGCAATGCTAGCAGTTCTGCGGTCAAACCACCCGCTGCCTGGTCATTGGACGCAGCGTTACGATTGCGTGTATGCAGCAACGCGCCGAGCAGAGCCATCGCAACCAGCGCGCGAGTGCCGCTTAAGTTCCGCTCCAGCACTCCCGGCAGTCGCGCATCGACCAACGTATCGACGCGTTCGGTCACCGCTGCAATCAGACCGGCGCGTACAGGAGCCTGCGGAATTGTGTCTGCCAGCCGAGCGTCAAGATATTCGCGGAGATCACGATTCGTAAAATTTCTGGCGCGTGTCATCGTTGCCGGCACAAGCGCCGCCGCCAGTCGATTTACCTCGTCCTGATTTGGCAGCACAAGCGCAGGCGAAACATTCGCACTTACAGATCCGACCGTTTGTCGCACGCTATGCGTTACACGCTGGAGGTATGGCGCAATTGTTGGCTGGAGCAACGCCCCCGCTCCAATGGCCAGACCTACGGCAACCAATGGGCGCTGATACACCTGATCGCCCACGGTTTCGGGCAAGCTTTTGATACTGTCTGCCACATCGTCCGCAACGTGTGCTACCTGCTCCGTCGTCCGCTGCACGGTATC
>JASKZZ010000206.1 GCA_030147335.1 Herpetosiphonaceae bacterium
CGCATGACACTAGCGTTGCCGCCGGAATGGGTCGTAACATCGCCGGAAGATATTGATGTAAGCCAAGCAACCACCGAAATGGCAGCGCAAAATCCTCAGCTTAAGGCACTGCTGGAGCAAGGACAGGTCGCACTTCAATCCGGTCAAGTCCAGATTATCGCGTATGATATTGCGCCCGAACGAGTTGACGAGTCCGGATTTCCAACGAATCTGCGCATTGGGCAACAGCAATTTCCACAAGCACCAACGTTAAACGAAGTCAGCGACACAAATGAACAAGAATTGCGTGCAACCGCAGGCTTTAGCAATATCCAACGTTCAACTGTTGAGCTTGGAGGAACGCCGGCAACTCGCCTCCAATCGTCGTTGCAAATCAACGATGGCTTGGGACAGCCGATTGAGCTGGCGCTTGAACAGTATCTGTTGCTCTACGACAAGGAGCTGCACATTGTTACACTCACAACGCCCACGAGACAGCAGCAGACCTATCGTCCAATTTTCGACCAGATTTTAACGACGCTGCGGATTGAGGCTGATTAATGAACAAAGTGAGTGCTCTGGCTTGTGAAAGCGAATGGTAAAGTTTCTATCTCGTTTCCTGCCATTCACAAATACGTTCATCAACAATGCCATATGTAGTCGCTTCAGTTCGTAAATCAGTACAAAGGACATGCCCGTCAGCAATACACTTAAGCTAGAAAGCGGAGAAAGCGCCGGTTCGCTTCCTCCGCTGTGCCTCGTTCGGTGCAGGCGTTATGTTGTTGTGATTGGGTCTTGGCCTACCGGATGTGTATATCGAGATCGACGAAACGAAAGCGCGATCACACCAGCTAGCACGTATGCAAATCCTTGCACGCTAATGACGACGACAATGCCTAATTGCTTACCCAACACGCTTGCAAACAGCATGCCCACTAATGTAAGCAACGCAAACGTTGTACCATATGCGCCAAAAATACGCCCACGATATTTGTCAGCGACCACGCTCTGCATGAGCGTCGACATACTCGCGCCAATTCCGGCGCCAGGTAAGCCGACCAGGATGAACAAAACCAGCGCGATCTCAAAATGTGGCCAGATGCGGGGATAATTGAAAATGGCAAGGTCGATCAGCCCAAAAATGATTGCGCTCGGCCCAAGCAATCGGGCTGCCGACACGCGCTGACCGCCCGCACTCACGACAAAGCTGCCGAGCAGCCCACCAATCGCCTGCGCCGACATCAACCAACCAAGCTCAAGCGCCTCACCTTTGAGCACCTCGGTAACAAACGGCACAAATAGCACTGCCAACACACCTTCGCCCAAGGCCATAAGCGCTGTCACAACAAACAAGATCCTGATCATTGGTTCATGGCGCACGATCCGCAGTCCCGCTATCCACTCGCGCCACACTGCGCTTAACGATAGAGTTGTCGATGTAGGCGTTGTAGCGACAGCCGGCTCTTCGGGTGCTTGCGTAAACCGAATGAGTGCAATCATAAGTGCGGCGCAAAGATACGTTCCAGCGTCTATCAGCGCAACGCCAACTAAGCCATACCTCACAGCCACAAATCCGCCAAGCGCCGGACCTATGAGCCGCGCCAGGTTGTTGTTAAGCGCGTTGAGCGAGTTAGCCGACAGCAAATATTCTTCTGGAACCAGCTTTGGCAGCAGCGCATGTTCAGCCGGACCAACAAACAGGCCAAGCATTGATGCAACAAAGGCGACAACATAAACCAACCACAGCCATTCTGTGGAACCGATAACGAGTAGCGGCAGCAGGCCAACAGCCAACAGCACATTAGCAATCACCAGCGTCCTTTGTCGATCCCAGCGATCAACAAACACGCCTGCCACCGAACCAAACAGCAGATTTGGCAGCGTCCCCACGATAAACATTGCGCCCGTCGCCAGTGTCGAGCCTGTCAAGTTGTACACGTATGCCGGAAGCGCGATGCGCAGCATCCAATCGCCAATAAATGAGATCAGGCCGCCCCACCACAACAGGGCAAAATTCCTTTGTCGAAGCACATACCACATCGTTTACCCTTTGTTTCTCACTAGCGTGCATGCATTTCAACAATGTCGAGCACGGCGAACGAGTCGACGGCAGAAATAATATCGAGGTGTGCGTTATTGCTGTCGCTTGCGAATGTTGTGAGTATCGCTGGATGGCCGGCATAGTTGATCTCGCGATCCGGCAATACATGCATTCGTGGATTAACTCGCCAAAATTGCTGCGTTGCAGGGAGATCGAGTGCCAGGTAGCGCAGAGGATTACCGTCGGACCAGCCGCAGCATAGGCACTTGAAGTGAATACCGCGCAATGACCTGAGTTCGATAGGCACGTCCGGCGGAAGACACAGATGGACATCGCATGGACGTTTACATTGATAGCACGGGACTGTCATCCCAGATAGCGCATCACGATAATAACGATTCAGAAATGAAATTTGACGTGACAAGATCGATTTATAGCTGCTTACACCCTGCATAATCTCAGGACCGTGGGTCTGTGCAATACCAATCCGACCGTTGCTGGGACAATCAGGGCAGCTAAAGGCGGCATAACCAAGCTCACGATTCACCACGCCCGCAAGCTTCTGCTGGCCACAGAACGGGCACCAGATACGGGTTGATCGCCAGCCGTCATCGGCAACCATCAGCCCATAAGCAACCGCATCATCGCGCAGTTCATTTGCAAAGATTTGACGCAGCGCTAATTTCCCACGATGTAACCGCACCGCTGCTGTTCCTTCGGTTGTACCCAGCCGCCCTGCTATCTCACCCAGCGGCGTCTCATTAACGTATTTTTGGATCAGCACCGTTCGCGTTTCCGGCGGCAATAACGCTAGCGCCCGGTCGAGCAGCGTTGCTAGCTCATCTCGATCCAACTCCACTTCAAGGTCAAATGTATCGGCAGTGTTCGTTATGCTGCTTTCACTTTGTTCTTGCAGTAGCGGCACAATCCTTGTTTGCTCGCGTCCATGCCGACGTGCCCATCGCAGGCACACATTGCGCGCAATCGCTCCCATCCATGCGCCTACACCCTCCGGCTCGATCAGTTTGTGCCGCTGTCGCCATGCTTCGACCAGTGTTTCCTGTGTCAAATCCTCAGCAACATCTGCACTCCCCGACAGATACGCACATAAACGCACCAGCCGAGGCCGTTCGTTTGCAAAAAGCGACTCAAATGGCGGTGAAGTGTATTCAGTTTGAAAGCCCATCGTCGTGTTCCTTGTGTCTCATCTCGAATACATATTCAAGTATCGCCATCTAGCTACAAAACATTACACATTTTTTTGTTGAAATAACAAGAGCCGCCCCATTGTGGGACGGCTCGTTGAAGAACGCTTCTTTTGATTACTTGGGTAGATCCAGGTCGCTCAAACGCACTGTTTTGCGCGAGCCGAAACGAATCGTTTTCGCGCCCTCCGACGACAGCTGGCCGTTCTGCTG
>JASKZZ010000259.1 GCA_030147335.1 Herpetosiphonaceae bacterium
CGAGCGTACACGAATATCCTTAATATTCCTGCCATCGAGCAGTATTTGCCCCGCTGTTACCTCGTAAAATCGAGGAATCAGGGAACAAAGGGTTGTTTTACCAACACCAGACGGTCCTACCAAGGCCACGTATTCTCCGGCTTGGACCTTGAGCGAAAGGTTCTTTAAGACATGATGATGATCCTGCTTGTATTTGAAGCTCACTTCCTTAAGTTCCACGGATCCCTGAACAGGTGCAAGATCAATAGCAGTTGGTACGTCTTGAATATCCGGCTTCACCTCCAGCACATCCATAAATCGATCAAACCCAGTAATGCCTTCTTGATACAGTCGGGCGAAATTAACGTAGCGTTGAATTGGTTCGATCAAGACGCCAATATATAAAAGGTAGGTCAGTACGTCGCCTTCGGTCAGGCTACCATTCACAATCCCAACCCCGCCAAAGACGACCACAGTAACAGTAAGCAGCTGTGTGAACGCAACCAGCGGTTCGTAAAAGTACGTCTCGCTTTTGTACACGTCGCGTCTGCTTTCGATGAAGCGATTGTTTTCATACGCGAACTTTTGTTGCTCAATCTCTTCGTTGGTGAATGACTGAACGACTCGAATACCAGCCAGACTGTCTTCAACTTGTGCGTTGATATCGCCGACCCTGTCCCTGCTTGTTCGTAATGCCCTATTCAACTTCTTATTCGTGTACAGTGCGTACCCCAACACGATTGGCATCGAGAAAAAAAGCATGAGGGTAAGCTCGACATTAATCGTCATGAGGATCATGAACGTGCCAAAAAACTTTATGGATGCAATAAGGATGTCTTCGGGACCGTGATGATAAAGCTCGCTGATCGATTCTAAATCGTTCGTGAGCCGTGTCATGAGCTGCCCCGTTTTTTGTTCATCATAGAAAGCGAACGATAGTTTTTGATAATGCGCAAACAGTTCGTCGCGCATATCACTTTCCATCAGGGTCCCCATCATATGCCCTTGATAGTCAACGAACGTGTTACACGCTGCATGAATCAAAACCAAGACAAGCATAACAACGCCCATGATATAGATGTGATTGATGGCTCCGGGAGTCATTCCTTCCAATACAGTGTTGGTGATATACCTTGCGCAGAGCGGCAGTATCAGGGTAATCGCTGATACAACACTTGCACACGCTAAATCTGCAATGAGCAATCCCCGATATGGTTTGTAATACGACAAAAATTTCTTGATTCGAGCGCTCACGCATTTCTCCTTAAACAAGCGAGGTGGCGGTGCGACGGCAGGCCACAAGCCAGACCGTGTCGTTCGTTGTGAAAAGCTCGTTTAACCAAAAAAGTGTCCTTAAAAGCTACGTGCGACTATGTAATTCCATAGCCGCACTACATGCGGCACAGAGCATTATGTCCTTGCCGCTTAAACAAAACGACCACGGGCGAAAGACCCCGCAGCCGTGATGGATGATGGTATACAAATCAAAACGGCCACGGGTGTGAAGTGCACCCGTGACCGCATATATTCCCTTCGTAGTGTATGAACGAGTAAAGGTGTAACAAACGTTTCCAACGCACCAGCAAGGCGCGCTGAAACAATGTTTTGCTACAACATCAGTAACTAACTCCATCCGAGGCAATGAGCCAATACATTGGCACAATTACCACGCGTACACGCCTCAGATAGATCAGCCGTTGTTCATACAGCTTGAAGGCACGCTTTCAGTTAGAAGGCACACTCCACAAGCGAGCAGTCCATACCACATGGAGTGGTTTTGGTCGGCTCAGATATATTGTGGGTGAAACAAGTCATTGTTGCGCCTCCATTAGCGTTGATATAAACGACAGTATCATGCAGTTCAGCCCGAGTCAAGTGATCGTTGAAAGGAATGAATGAATTGGATTGAGCTTGTACACATGGACGTTGTTGAACAAAGCATTGCGCCGGACAGCTTAGATGCATGTCGAATTTTCGTAATTGTAGCTGTATATTTCGCGTAGTAGTGGATGTGCCTGGTCATGTTGAACGCCAGTAAATATGCTCGTCAAGTGCGTCATTTGAACCGAGGCCGTCATCAAATGTGTTCTTCACATGAGCATGGCAACGGCTCTCATGTTTGTGCGCTCACAAGGATGTCGTCTCCTGGCTACGCTCGTGTACCGCACGTTGATGTTGCTGGAGTCGGGCATAATAGCCACCTTGCTGCAACAGCGATGTATGTGTTCCATCCTCTACGATTTTGCCGCGATGCATCACAATAATGCGGTCTGCGTCACGGATCGTGCTGAGGCGATGAGCAATCACCACACTTGTTCGCGTGTGAAGAATGCGGTGGAGTGCTTCCTGGATCAATGCTTCGGTTGCCGTGTCGATGCTGCTGGTCGCCTCGTCGAGTACCAGCACGCCAGTTGGACTCAGAGCGATAGCTCGGGCTAACGCCAGTAACTGCCGTTGCCCAACTGATAAATTAGTTCCGCCTGATGTAACCTGGTAATTGTAGTCGCCGGGAAGCTGCTCGATAAAGCGCGACGCGTTTGAGACTTCAGCAGCGTGACGAATTTCAGCATCGTTAATGTCACTGCGGTAAAGCCGAATGTTGGCTGCAATCGTGCCGGAAAGGCAGACGGGATCTTGAGGTACAACTGCTACGGAGCGGCGGAGTGTTTCAAGACTCATTTGTTTGATGTCAATGCCGTCCAGCAGTACTTGTCCTTGCTGTGGATCATACAACCGCGCCAGGAGGCCGACAAGGCTTGATTTACCCGCGCCGGTAGCTCCCACAATCGCGATCGTTTGACCGGCCGGAATCTTCAGCGACACATCTCGCAGCACCGGCTCAGTCGGAACATACGCAAAGCTCACGTTACGCAGTTCGATCGCTCCACGGCAGCGGGGTGGAACAACAGGACTAGCTGGGTTGTTAATGCTTGGAGTCGTTTGGAGCATTCGCTGCACGCGTTCAGCCGCCCCCAATCCGATCTGCACTGAGTTATACTCTTCAGACAAGCGAATTACGGGTTGAAAGGCGCGTTCCGTGTATTGCACGAATGCGACCAAAGTTCCCAGCGTTGCCCAGCCAGCGAGAACGCCTTCTCCGCCGCCATACAGCACGGCGGCAACTCCAAATGCGGCTAATACTTCCTGAACCGCCAGAAACACGGCGCTATTGCGGCGCAGCACCAGCAGAGCCTGACGGTACCCCATGTTGTAGCCGTCGAACTCGTCGGCGCTTGCCGCCTGCCTGCCAAACAGTTGAACGAGTGTCATGCCATGTAGTTGCTCGTTGAGGAAACCACTGGTGCGGGCTAGCGCCGTACGTTCGCCAGTTGATGACCGCCGGATGCGCCGCCGGAAGTAGCGTGTGACCAACATTAATACTGGTAACACGGCTAATGCCAGAAGTGCTAAGCGCCAGTTGACGGCAAACATGACCCCAATGATCGCGATGAGCGTGACGCTTTCCGTCAAGATGATGACGACACTACTGGACAACAGTTGGTTGAGCGCGTCGATGTCGCTGGTCAGGCGCGTAACTAGATCGCCAGTCGGCAGCCGGCCAAAGAAGTCCTGACCTTGCCCCAGGATATGATCGAACAAACGAGTGCGCATATCGGCGAGACCACGCTGCCCAGCCTGTTGTAGAAAAAAGGTTTGTGCGTATTGCAGCACAAACGCGGCGATCGCGGCACCACCATACATTAACGCAAGTGGGATTATTGCCGACGTGTCTCGATCCGCAATCGGTCCGTCGATGGCGCGTTGCAACAGGTACGGCGGCACAACGTTAAGACCGGCGGTGCCAAGCAGCATCAGTAACGCCAATAGCAATGGCTTCCAGTGCGGACGCATTGTCGTCACCATCAATCCGAACAGGGCAGCATCTTGGTTGTCGGAGGAACGGTTGTCCGCCGACGTCGATGTTCTGTTGGTTGCCTCATGCGCCTGATTGCCGTTGCTGCTTCGCCTTTTATCGTCGCTCATCGGTCCTTGTTGCTTCCCCATGCGTGGTCCTCTATTTCTCGTCCGTCGTTTGTTCCGTTTCCGACTGCTGCAGCTCGCGGCGGTACATCGCGGCATAGCGTCCCCGCTGTGCAAGTAGCTCATGGTGCGTGCCGCGCTCCACGATTCGACCATCCTCCAGCACAATAATCTGCTCCGCCTCGCGTACCGCTGCTAAACGCTGGCTGACGATCAACGTTGTTCGTTGCGCCGTTGTACTGCTTAGCTCCGCCACGATCTCTGCCGCAGTCTTGGTATCAACGCTGGCCAGCGCATCGTCGAGCAGCAGGATTTGCGGATCGCGTACAAGTGCTCGTGCAATGGCCGTGCGTTGCTTTTGTCCGCCCGAAAGCGATGCGCCGCGCTCACCGACAACTGTTGCTAAGCCTTGTGGCAGCTGGACCAGATCATTGCTGAGCCGAGCCGCATGGATCGCGTCGGCGACGGATGCATCGGGAACGTTGGCAAGGCCAAACGTAATATTTTCGCGCAGCGGCATACTGAAAAGCAGGGTTTCTTGTGGAACGAGCGCGATTGCCTGTCGCAGATGTTTGAGCTTATAGGTTCGCACATCCACGCCGTCAAGGTAAATCTGGCCCGCGTCCGGGTCACGTACACGACTAACCAGACTGAGTAATGTACTTTTTCCTGCGCCCGTCGCACCCACAATGCCAAGCGTTGTACCCGCAGGCACATTGATGGAAATATCCTGCAAGATCCAGCGATGGTCGGCGCGAACCCCAACGCCATCGAAACGTAGATCGCCACATATAGGCACGGTAATCGCATCAGGCGCATCGGCGATGTCTGGCCGGCGTAGCAGCACTTCGCCAATGCGTCCCGCAGCCGCACTGCCTTGTTGTAGCCGCTCTAGCGCCCGGCTCAACTGTGTTGCAGCATTACTTAGCAAGCCCAGGTAGACAATGAATTGCACATACTGGCCGATTGTTAAAGTGCCGTCGATGATCATGATGCCGCCAATGCCTAACACAATCGCCCGTGCTACCATGACCACCAGCCCCGGCAATGGCGTGATCGCGCTGGAGCGCAGTACAAACGCAAGGTTTTGCCGCGCATAGCGGTCGTTGATCTGTCTAAATTCGGTGACAACCGCACGCTCTTGCGTGTAAGCAGCGAGCATACGAACGGCACTTAGATGCTCTTGGGAAAACGCAGAAAGCAGCGCGAGATCTTGTTGGACTCGGTCGAAAGCACGCTCAACAATGCGGCCCAGTCCGACTTGCACGCCGATGCTGACAGCCAACATGACCACAACGATCGTTGCCAGTAGTGGACTCGTCAGCGCCATCAGCGCGCACCCAATGCTCAGCAAAAAAATGGCGTGTACCGACATCTGGAAGCCGGCGCTGTAAAATCGCCAGATGTAAATAAAATCGCTGGTGGCGCGTGACAGCAGATCGCCGGTG
>JASKZZ010000262.1 GCA_030147335.1 Herpetosiphonaceae bacterium
GGTAGCAAACCGTACGTCGACTACCCACTCTGGCCGTTCCAGCACACCGCAACATCGCTGCCACTGCCCATCATTACCGACAGCGAGCACAATAGGCTGATCGCCGGTTTCAAACAGTTGATACGGCACAATTGTAGCGTGCGCATTGCCCCAACGCTGTGGCAAGTTTTCAGTGGCGAGGTAGCTATTGCCGACGTTAACAAGCGCGGCAAGTGCAGAGCCCAACAAAGAGCAATCAACACGCTGGCCCTGTCCTGTTGCTTCGGCAACGCGCAGCGCCGCAAGAATAGCATTCGAGGTGTACAAGCCTGTAAGCACATCGACGAGAGCGACGCCGGATTTCATTGGATGACCATCAGGCTCACCGGTAATACTCATCCAGCCGCTCTCGGCTTGGAGCAAGAAATCATATCCTGGCTGTTGAGCTTTCGGTCCACTTGTGCCATATGCGCTGATAGCCGCATGAACCAGCGCGGGTTGTACTTGCCATAGTGCAGCATCGTCAAGGCCCCAGCGTTCCAGTGTGCCAACCTTGAAGTTATTGACAAGCACCTGGCTGCGCTCGACCAGCCGCCTAAAGATTGCACGACCTTGAGGCTGATTGAGGTCAAGCGTTAAGCTGCGTTTGTTCCGATTCGCAGCCCAAAAGTACGGACTTTCACCGTCAACAAACGGTGGCCCCCAAGAGCGCGTCTCGTCACCACGGCCTGGCTGCTCGATCTTGATCACATCAGCGCCAAGGTCGCCAAGCAGCATGGTACAGTATGGCCCGGCCAGAACGCGGGTACAATCAAGCACAGTAATGCCTGCTAGTGGCTGCATAAGCGCCATTGTAGCAGGCATTCAAAGAAAGATTGTTGAAATTGGATACCAACAGCATAAACAAAAGCACGTTTTTATGCTGTTATCACAAATCTATACCTGTGTTGTTAGCGCTATGTTGACGCCGAGTGCCGACTCGATTGCGGAGCGTAGATCACGATGGGTACGAAGATTGCCCAAATTGACGCCTTGCGTGACGACCACCTGTGCCATGCCGGTCCTGGAGGATGGGCGATTAACTACGGTTGGGGGGAGGAAACAAGCTAGACGTGCGGAACAAAACAGCATACTGTTCTGCCAATTATGGTAGTTGTTTGCTGGTACAAGCCACAATCGACCGATTATCAGGTATCAGAAATCATTCTGTCTAGAAGTTACTAGCACCGTTAGTTTTGTTGCTGGTAACAAACAACGAGCATGCTAACAAAGTATACTCGTTGTTTGTTAAGAATTAACTCAAGTAAATCGGAAAATCAACTACTGCATCAGGTCACGCAACGCCTGAGCGACCAGGTTACGTGTAAGCGGCAGCTTGTAGCGATTATGTTCAAGCGCCTGTGCATCGGCAATCGCGGCTTCGCCTGCTTGACGCGCCAGGCTTTCTCCAAACGGCTGGCCTTCAACAATCGCTTCGGCCTGTAACGAGCGGACAGGCGTGTTGGCAACCGCGCCCAGCACAATTCGCACATTCCGCAGTACGCCGTCGTTTACCTGAGCAGCAACGGCAACACTTACCAATGCATAAGCCCATGTCGCCCGATCCATTGCTTTCAGATACACGCTGCGATTGGCTCGACGCGGCACAATCACCTCGACAATTAGCTCATTGGGTGCGAGTGTATGCATTGCGCGGCGTTCTGGAGTAGCCGGCTGTATAAAATCCGCGACTGAAATACTACGTTCGCCCTGTGGGCCAACGATTCGTAGTTCAGCATCCAATGCAATTAATGCAGCAGGCGGATCCGACGGATAGACCGCAACACATGGTGATTGATCAAGGATGGCGTGGTACTCGTTGCGACCATCGCGCGCATGACAGATTTGGCCACCTTTGAGCCAGCATTGGAAATCGCCACGGTAATACCAGCAGCGAACCTGCTGCAAAATATTGCCGCCAATCGTGGCCATGTTGCGCAGCTGCGGCGATGCCGCTTCAGCCGACGCCTGCGCTAACGTCGTAAAGTCGCGCCGCACGTCGGGATGATTGTCAAGCTCGTCAAGCGTTGTAAGCGTGCCGATACGCAGGCCCGAATCGTCAACATTGATATAGCGCAGCTCGGCGGCTCGTTTCAGGTTGATCAAACGCTCGGGCGCGACGATCCCTTCTTTCATCAGCGGCAGCATATCTGTGCCGCCCGCCAACGGACGGGTACGCGCATCCAGCAGCGGTATGACCTCGTCCATGTTTGTCACGTCAATATGAGTAAACGGCTGCATATGTTCCCTAAGAAGCAAGGCCCAAGAACCAAGGCTATGCGATGGTTCTTGGGTCTCAGTTGTTGGTTTTACTTGCTTTCCAAAGCTTCCAGCACACGTCCGGGTGTCATCGGCAAATCATTGACCCGCACGCCAAGCGCATGTGCCACTGCATTAGCGATTGCTGCCGCAGTGGGAATGATGCCGGGTTCGCCAGCACCCTTGGCTCCAGTTGAGTTCGCCTTAACGTCGGGAATGTCGATTAATATATTTTCGATGATCGGTATGTCCGCAATCGTCGGCAGCTTGTAGAACTCCAGATTGGGGTTGAGCACAGCGCCACGTCCAGTATCGACCACACGCTGCTCAGTCAGCGCCAAGCCCAGACCCTGAATCACGCCGCCGTAGATTTGCGAGTTGAACGTTTGCGGATTCATGATTCGTCCCGAGTCGTGCGCTGCCACCACTTTGATTACCTGCAC
>JASKZZ010000266.1 GCA_030147335.1 Herpetosiphonaceae bacterium
GTACGCGATCGGATAATCCGATGGCAACAGGACGGCCCAGAACGGCAGCTGGCCCTCATCGACCAAGATGATTTGGCAGGCGCCGTCGCCCTTGTTTCGACCGGCCAGAGTCAACAGCGGTTCGATGCAGCTTTGGAACAACTAAGGCTGCTTAACAGTGAAATCACGCGGATTGAAGCAGGTGTCACGGCGCGCATCAATACGGTGCGACGCTTTGAAACGGCAGTTGCGATCAGTCTTGGTGGCCTTGGGATCATGTTAGGAGCGTATCTTGTGCGCGTCTTCCAGCGCAATGCGCGCCTGACAGCAGCGATTGCGCATGAGCGGGAACGCGCCGAACATGCCGTTATTGACGCTCACAATGCGAACGAGCGTCTTCACCGTGAGCAACAGCGCTTGCAAGTCGTCTTCGATCAGTCTCCTGAAGGACTCCTCCTGCTGCAAGAAGATAGTGCGACGATTGTGCTGGCCAATCAGGCAGCTCGTACCCTGCTGGACGATCCACTCTTGCCCGACTTGGCGTTACCCGCCAGCTTGCTAGCGCGCTGTTTCCAGCCCAACGGTGAACCCTGCACAGCTGATCAGACACCATGGATACGAGCGCAGCGTGGTGAAGCAGCGATCGGTATGGAATTGCTGGTTGATCGCCAGGATGGACAACGCGTACCCTTGTTGTTCAACTGCGTGCCCCTGCTTGACCCATCCAACGAAGTGCGCGGCATCGTTGCCGTTTTCCAAGATTTGACACGTTTTCGCGAGGTGGAGCGACTGAAATCTGACTTCGTGGCGCTTGTTTCGCACGAGCTGCGAACGCCGCTTACGGCAATCCAGGGTTGTACACAAACGTTGCTGTATGGAACGGCGCCGTCTGATCCAGCCCGAACACAAGAGTTTCTCGAAATTATTGACACTCAAAGCGCGCGACTGCATGAGTTAATCGACAACCTGCTTGATCTATCGCAGATCGAGGCCGGTAGCTTACGGTTGCGAACAGGCCCAATGCAACCTGCACGCCTGGTGCGGAGCATTGTGCGACAAGCGGGCGAGCGAATGCCTGGCCTGATTATCCAGGCTGATGTGCCGCAGCCGCTGCCGACTATTAGTGCGGATTCAGATCGGATCGAGCAGGTGTTGTTCAATCTGCTGGACAATGCCCGAAAGTTCGCCCCGCCTGGTAGTGTGATTACCGTACGGGTCGTTCCTGAGCCGGACATGATTGTATTTAGCGTTCGTGATCAAGGACCTGGGGTTATATCCAGCGACCGTGAGCGTGTCTTCGAGCGATTCTTTCAAAGCTCACCACCACCAGATGGCGTTGCTCGTGGAACAGGGCTGGGCCTAGCTGTGTGTAAATCATTGGTGGAGGCTCATGGTGGACGCATTTGGGTTGATGAACATATCATCAATGGTACCCAAATCAACTTTACGCTGCCGCTGTCTTCACCTTCGACCCCGATTCAGGATGACGCACCGCTTGACCCTGCCGTACGACCTGCATACGAATCAGCTCATGTGCTGATCGTGGACGACGAGCCGGCTGTTCGCCAGATGTTGCAGGGCAGCTTACGCAATGCCGGGTATGTTGTTCATGCAGTAGCCGAGGGTCAGGCTGCCCTTGAGTATATCGCAAGTGAGCACCCGGACCTTGTTGTGCTTGATGTCATGTTGCCTGGACAGGATGGCTTTCACATCTTGCAGCAAATCCGAGATTGGTCCGATGTTCTCGTGTTGATGTTGACCGCATCGCCCGAGCCAAACAACGTGGTTCGCGGTCTTCAAATTGGGGCGGACGATTATGTGACCAAGCCGTTCAGGATGGATGAGTTTTTAGCACGAGTCGCGGCCCTTTTGAGGCGACGCAACGACCCGCTGATGCCAGAAACGACGCCAATCTTTTGCACAGATCGCCTTCAAGTCGATTTCGCGAAGCGAGCGGTACGGGTTGATGGACAGCCTGTGGAATTAACCCCGATCGAGTTTCGCCTGCTTGCAGTGCTGGCGCAACACGCAGGGCAGGTATTGACGCATACCCAGCTGTTGCAACAGGTGTGGGGACCGGAGTATGCAGGCGAAAACCAATATCTATGGGTCCATATTGGACGGCTACGCCACAAGATCGAACAAGATTCGAAATCGCCACAAGTGATCTTGACGGAGCGCGGCGTCGGCTACCGGCTGGCAGTCGAAACGTCGCGTAGTGCTGTACAAGGAGAGCGCTGATGCGACAGCTTATTGGCATTGCGCTGCTGCTTGGAGTCCTTTCAAGTTGTACTACAGTCACACCGCGAAATGAGATAGCAGAATTTCCGGCTTCGTCACCGGTGAGTACGCCAACGCCGCTTTCAACGCCAACCATGCCGCCTACCACAGTTCCCGGTACGGGCGCGGACATGCGAGAAGTGAATGCCGTAGTGACGCAGTTTGTTGAGGCTGTGGTGCGCAACGACGAGATAGTGGCGCTCCTGATGTTGAGTCCAAGCGCTCAAAAGGTGGTGTCGGCAAGCAATCTCAACGTGTTCCTGGGCCGGACAGAGCGACCCGGACAGATCAAGGTTCGATCCGTTCGGCTGGAGAACGATCTCGCAACAGCGGACTGCACCATCCAATACGCAGCAGGGGAAAGCGTGGTTCAGCTGCGCCTGGTACGGCTGGACGGACAATGGCGCATTGACGGGCGAGTCGGTGATTAATGCAGCAGAGTGGTTGCGGTGTACGGAAAAGTAAAATCAATGAAGGGATCAACCAATCGTTATGCACGCATCTACAGAACCGGCACGTGCGGGAGAGCGGCTTGTTATAGATGCCAATGGGCTGCACAAGCATTTTGGAGGTCCTCCGGTATTGGCTGATCTTTCGCTGCAGGTACGGGCGGGTGAAATTTTCGGATTGATCGGTCCAAGTGGCTCAGGTAAAACCACTACGATTCATCTGTTTTGTGGCCATCTTCGGCCAAGTGGTGGAATGGTTACAGTGTTTGGAGAACAGCCGAGTGCGTTTACAACCGCAACACGACGAAAGCTCGGCTATTTACCACAACAGTTTATTTTGTATCCAGACCTTACGGTTATGCAAAATGTGGCCTTTGCCGCCGGATTATATGGACTTGCTGAGTGGCACAGCCGCGACATAATCCGTTCCGTGCTTGAGCTGGTGGAACTATGGCCGGCACGCGCACGTACGGCTCGCGCCATCTCCGGTGGCATGCAACGTCGTTTGGCGCTAGCCGCGGCGCTGGTTCATTCTCCTGAGTTGCTTTTTGCCGACGAGCCTACCGCCAACCTTGATCCAATTCTTCGGGCGAAATTATGGACGCATTTTCGCGCCATGTGTACGGATGGACGAACGCTGCTGGTAACCACGCAGTACATTGATGAGGCCGAGTATTGTGATCGCGTGGGCCTGATGTTCGATGGCTCGCTTATCGCCGAAGGAAAACCCGACGGCCTCCGGCGACAAGCGTTTGGCGGCGATTTGGTTAATGTGCTACTGGCCGAAACGCCGTCACCACAGGTTATTTCCATCCTGAACGAGAGCGAACTTGTGCAAGTTGTTGAGGTCATTCACACGCACGCGCTACGGATAACTGTTGAACGAGCCGACGAATCGATTCCGCAGCTGCTTAGTACATTCGCAGCTACTGGCGCAACGGTTCGATCCGTTGCACAACACCGGTCAACATTTGATGAAGTATTTATCCGGCTGATCGAGCAGCACAGCGGTGAAAGACCACCGGTCGGCAAGCTACAAACGAGCGCGGCTGGGGGTATATAGGTTCATGTCAGCTCTTACACATATTCTGACGGTCACGATCAAGGAGCTGCGCGAGCTGTTGCATCGCCCAATGCTAGTGCTGACCCTCATTCTGGGTCCACTGCTCATTCTTATTGTGTTTGGGATTGGCTCCGACGCTAATCCTCAGCCGCCGCAGGCAATTGTTGTCATACCCGTAGGGCAGGAGCGTCCACGGCTGCTGCAAACGTATCAACGCCAGTTCGAGGAATCGTTGGCGATCACTGAGTATACCGACGATGAGGCGTATGCACGGGCCGAACTTCGTCGCAACGCCGTTGATGCCGTTGTTATCCTGCCACCGTCCCCTTTTGAAACAATCGCGGGCGGTCAACCGGCAACCATCCGGGTGTTGTATAACGAAATCGATCCGTTGTGGCGTGGGCTTGTCCCACGGTTTGTGCGAGCCTTAGCCGGTGATATTAACCGTGAGTTGTTTCTGCAAAGCGCTGGCGAACAACGTGGAGCACTTGCCAGCGCTTCCGAAGATCTGGCGGGGGTTGTATCGATCCTTGACCAGGCAATTGCAGCGGTGGAACGTGAAGATTGGCGAACCGCACAACGCGAGGTCCGTGAAGCGCTGGTGCTGGTTAACGACTTGTCAGAATTGCTTGGCCCACTGGGATCGGAAGTTGAGCCGTTGCGTGCCCAGGTTGAGCGCGGACGACTGCGGCTCCAACAAGCCGATGTAGTACTTACGTCTATTCAGCAAGCCGCTGCAACACCGACGACGGAGTCGGTAGAAATAGAGCTTGGCCTGGTGCAAACCCGCCGCAGTCTGCAAGGGCTGCGGGATGCAATTGCTGCCTACACATCTCTGCCGCCCGAAGTCGTGATTGCGCCGCTAGCGGTTGAGACCGAGCTTGTAGCCCGATTGGAACCCGACTTTATTACGTTTTTTGCACCCGCGATTCTGGCGCTGTTGCTCCAACACGTCGCCGTCAGCCTGGGCGCATTGGCGCTCGTGCGTGAGCGGCTTGCCGGAACATTTGACCTTTATGTTGTGGCGCCGATCTCGAATGTGCGCTTGCTGCTTGGAAAATACGTAGCGTATGTCGGTTTTACGCTGGCGATCGCGCTGATCCTGCTGCTAGCCTTGCTTGGCGGACTTGGCGTTCCACTTTTTGGAAGCGTTTGGCGACTGGCGCTGTCAATGATTTTGCTTGCAATTTCATCAGTTGGACTGGGCTTTACACTTTCGTTGTGCGCCTCATCCGAACGACAAGCCGTGCAGTTTTCGATGCTGTCGTTACTTGGTATTGTGTTTTTTAGTGGGTTCGCATTGCCGCTTAGTGCGCTGCGTCAGCCTGCTCTTACCATATCGTATGCTATGCCGGC
>JASKZZ010000285.1 GCA_030147335.1 Herpetosiphonaceae bacterium
GCGGCTGGCCGAAGACCTGATTGTGTTTAGCGCGGCGGAGTTTGGCTTTGTAATGCTTGATGACGCCTACTCCACCGGATCGTCGCTCATGCCACAAAAGAAAAATCCCGATTCGCTGGAGCTAACGCGGGGCAAGACGGGTCGGTTGATCGGTAATCTGGTAAGTCTGCTAACCGTACTCAAAGGCTTGCCGTCGACCTACAACAAGGACATTCAAGAAGATAAAGAGGTTATGTTCGATACCATCGACACCTTGCTGCTGACATTACCGGTCGTAGCGGGTGTTATTGCAACGCTGCGGATCAACACGCAGCGTATGACGGCGGCGCTCGATGACACGATGCTGGCAACCGATATTGCGGACGAGCTTGTGCGGCTCAATGTGCCGTTCCGCGAAGCGCACGGCGTTGTCGGGAAGCTCGTGCGCGAAGCCGAGCAGCAACGCGTGGTGCTGCGTAATCTCCCGCTTGAAACGGTGCGAGCCGCTCATGCAGGTCTGGCTGAAGGCTGGAACCAACTTTTCGATATGCAGCGATCGGTTGAGCAGCGCAATGTTAGTGGCGGAACTTCCGCCGATGTGCTTGACGCGCAGCTTGCCGCTGCCCGAGCATGTACCCAATAATCCTATGCCAACGATTGAATTACGATTGCCATCCGTTCCGAGCACTGAACAGGTTACGATCAGACGCGCACGCGTTGATGACGTCGAGCCGATGGCCGAGCTGATTAATGATTTTGCCGGACAGGGCCTGATGCTACCAAAGACTCATGCCCAACTTTATAATCACCTGCGCGATTTTGTTGTAGCCGATGCACAAGGAACGCTGGTCGGCTGCGCCGGTCTTAAGATCACCTGGCGCGACCTTGCGGAGATTGTTTCGCTCGCTGTTGCGCCGTCGTGGCAGGGGCATGGATTGGGCCGACGATTATGCGAGCCGTTGATTGACGATGCGCAAACCATCGGCATTCCTACTGTATTTTCTTTGACGTATCAAGTCCAATTCTTTGCCAAGCTCGGCTTCGAGGTCGTGCCCACAACAACACTGTCGCAAAAAGTGTGGCAGGATTGCCAGTTTTGTCCAAAGCAAGATTGTTGCGATGAAGTCGCGATGATTCGCAAGCTGGATCAACCAAAGATACCGTCCTCCAACGGTGCAGCAGGAGACTCATGATGCGAATTGGAATATATGGCGCGACCGGATACACCGGAATCGAGCTTATTCGTTGGCTGCGACGCCATCCCGAGGCCGAGATCGTGTTTGCCACATCGCGTACCTACGCCGGGCAGCGACTGAGCGATGCCTTCGCCACAACAGATGATTTACCGCTGGTTGATGCAAGCGCCGCCGATCCTTCAGCCTGCGATGTTGTGTTTCTGTGCTTGCCGCACGGCGAGACGACGATTCAGACAGCCAAAATGGTATTGGCTGCCGGCGCGCGCGTCATCGACCTCAGCAACGACTTTCGTCTGCGCGACCCCGCGGTGTACAGCACATGGTTTAAACATCCCCACGGCGCGCCTGAGCTACTAGAAGAGGCAGTCTATGGCCTGCCCGAGCTGTACCGTGAGCGAATTGCCGACGCACGGCTCGTCGCCAATCCCGGCTGCTACCCGACAAGTGTTGTACTTGCGCTGCTGCCGCTGGCTGAGGCGGGACTGCTCGATGGACAGGTTATCGTTGATGCGAAATCGGGAGTAAGTGGCGCGGGTCGGTCGTTGTCACTCAAAACGCATTTTGCCGAGGCGAACGAGAATTTCGCGCCGTATAACATCGGCCATAGCCACCGGCATATCGCCGAAATGGAGCAGGAGCTAGCAGCGGCGAGCGGCAAGCCCGTTCACGTTATTTTCGCGCCGCATCTGCTGCCGGTCAATCGCGGCATCTTGGCGACGTGCTACGTCCGATTGCCCGGTGAGCTTAGTCAAGAGTCGGTGCGTGATCTGTACGCCAAGCGCTACCGGAGTGAGCCATTTGTACGATTGCTGCCGTCCGGTCAGCTGCCAACACTTGCGCACGCAGTCCACACTAACTTATGCGTGATTGGACTGCAACCAGCCGATGATCGTGGCAATTGGATTGTGATGGCCAGCGAAGACAATCTGGTGAAAGGCGCGTCGGGACAGGCACTGCAAAACATGAATATCATGTTTGGGCTGCCGGAAACAACAGGATTGGGCAACTAATCATTATTGGTGACTAACGAGCATATGAAACCCAGATACGAATCTGGACACTGCTGATTATTCACCGCGTAGTATCACATGTATGTTTTAAAGATTGGCGGAAACGAGATCGATCAGCCCGAGTTTCTTGCCGGCCTCAGTGCAGCAGTGAAACATCTCGACGGTCCAGGCGTGATCGTGCATGGTGGTGGCAAAGAGATCGCGGCTGCACTCCAGCGGCATGGTCTTGAATTTGAGGTCGTTGACGGAATGCGCGCCACCAGCGAGGCCGCGATGGCAGTCGTCGAACACGTGCTGAGCGGCGCGGTCAACAAGCGGCTCGTAGCCCAACTTAACGCGGTCGGCGTATCGGCAATTGGGATTAGCGGAGTTGACGTGCAGTTGATGCAAACGCGGCCACTCCGTCCCGGTGGTCGTGACCTTGGCCGCGTAGGTGAAGTGGTACAAGTTCGCGCCTCGGTGCTGCGGGCGCTACAAGCGCAGGGTTGGCTGCCGGTGGTCTCGCCCGTTTCGGTCGATCATATTGATCAGCGTCCGACTAATGTTAATGCCGATCATGCTGCATTGGCAGTAGCGACTGCACTTAATGCCGATGAGCTTATTTTTGTTTCAAACGTGTCCGGCGTGATGATCGATGGCGTTGTTGTACCACGTCTAACACCATCAAAGATCGAGGCTCACATTACGAGCGGCGTGATTGCGGGCGGCATGGTGCCAAAGGTGCGCTCCGCCGTTGAAGCGCTGGAAGGCGTGCGCGCAGTGCGCATCACAGATTTGCACGGGCTACGCAACGGAACAGGAACCGAGATTGTACGTTAGGAAGGGCCGATGAGTACACAGCAACTAATCGCCGATGCAGAACAGTATTTTGCCAAAACATATAATCGTCCATCGTTTGTGCTGTCGCATGGCAAGGGCGTCGAAGTGTGGGACGA
>JASKZZ010000313.1 GCA_030147335.1 Herpetosiphonaceae bacterium
GGCAGCATCCGCTGCGCCACCATTCGCCTGCATCAATTGCTGACGATTGACAGGACCACAACTAGTGCGACCCTGCACCCACTGATGCAGAAAAGGCTGCTCCAGAATCGTCAGTGGCGTAGCTTGTTTCGGCTGCGTGAAGGAGAATTTTTGTTCCAGCTTGACGCATATTATGAGCAGCAAATCATGGTTGACAGTCCTGCTGCAGACGTGGATGATTGCAGGAAGCAGTATATGCAGCAGCAACCAGTCGTGATGTTGTACCGGGCAACGTTTCATTGGTTCCGACTATCACAACAGGACGGTAATATATGACAACTCAACAGCAGGTTTATCTCGGCACCGACAGCGGCGCCACTACCTCCAAGGTCGCTGCGGTATGGAGCGATGGCACTCCGGTCGCCACCCGCCTCCTTCAACAGCCCACAAATACCCGCGAGGGACCAGCAGCCGTTGTCCGCACCTGGGTTGAGGCGCTGAGTACCTATCTTGAGCAGCACGAACTAGCCTGGGAACACGTCCAGGGTGTTGGTCTCGCAATCCCTGGACCCTTTCGGCAATACGGCGTACTCGACCGTTCCGCCAACTTGCCGGGAAGCTTCATCGGATTTGACGTCCATACTGCTTACAGCACCACATTAGCCGAACGCGCAGGCCGACTGATTCCACTTACAGTCGGCAATGATGGCGATTTTGGAGGCGTGGCCGAAGCTCAGCGTGTACGGGGTAGTCATTCGAGTTCAGTACTCATGCTTGCGCCCGGCTCCGGTCTTGGCTGTGCGTACATCGACCAAGTAGGCTTGCCACTTGACGGCGCTACGATGGCCGGCATGGAGGCCGGACACATGCCGGCACTGTTACACGAACTTAAGGCACCCGCCTACCCATGTGGCTGTGGTCGGACATGGGGCTGTATCGAGGTCTACACCACTCTTTCAGGCCTCCCCCACTTACTCGCCGCCGAACTCACACAGCACCCCAATCATCCCCTAGCCACATCACCGCTAAGCCTTCCTGAGCGTGTCTTAGCATTGCGCGGACTTGCCCAGAAAGGCGATTCGCTGGCGAACGCACTCTTCGACTTTCAAGCGCGGGCACTGGGACTGCACGTAGCAAACCTGGCCATGGCCCTTGACCCTGCGTTTGTGGTCATCGGTGGTGGCCTGATGGACCCGGAGGCGACAACGCCAGTGTTTCGGGAACGGTACTTACAGCTGGTACGTGAAGCGGCAGCCCCATTCCTATGGCCGGCACAACGCACGGAACTACAAATCGTTCCAGCGCAGCTTGGTGACCTTTCGCAAGCGATCGGAGCAGCGTTAGTTGCTCTTTACCGTGCACAACGGTAAATCACGATCGAGGTCCGACCCATTTTTAAGAGACGTACTACTGGGACAAGTATCACCCTCCCGTCTCCTTTAGCTACGTATTCAGCAAGATACATTTACTTCTACGCGCTTAGATTAAGCGGGTTATACAGCTAGGGGAGATTTGTGAGCAATACGGCGACATTACGAGCAGACGGCGACGCTATCGATGCAATCCGCTACTACAGCCAACGCAGGGCGGCATACTCTCGTTCTGTCCAATGACCAGCGCGTACCCTAAAGGACTATCTCCCCTTTTGATTAAATATCATCGACTGGTATCGACTCAAAGTTCTTTTGGACCACCGGCTTTGGCTGGCTTTGAGCAAGGTCTCGCGTATTTTTTTGCACCGTAATGGCCGCAAACAAACTGAGGATAAACGCCATGCCGTAAAAGCCTTTCTCGCTCAGTGTAAGCGATGCGTTCCACAATCCGACGGTTAGCAGCACAATTGCCAGGAGCACGGATGCCCAGCACAACCCAAAATACAACGATGTGACCGGAATTCCCTCCAGTTGATCACGCACGCTTTTTTGCACGGACACAGCTGAAAACAAGCCATACATCAACACAGTGAAATAGTAGCCTTTTTCATTCAAAGGCATAGAAGCGTTCCATAAGCCAATGATGAAAGCAAGGAAACCGACAAAGAGTGCCGCCCATGACGCTGCAATAAATGCGCCTGATGGTTGTTGCTGTAAACGATCCATATACTATGCTCCTCGTCCTATGTAACAGGGCTGATCGCTTCATTAAGCTTCAGATGCACCGCCAGATGCAGCGCATGGACAAACTTTATCGCTAATTGTGCTGTACGTTCCAGGAACGTAACTGTGCAAAACTGTACAAAAAGCCTGTACCTTTGCAGATACAGGCTGGATCCGGAACAATTTCGTGTAATTCACAACTTCTATGTCTGCAATATGCCATCTCCACGTTGGTTAACTAGTGTCGCATGTGGAGTAGCTACCGTCATTAATCCGAGAGCCTTTAGCCGACACATAATGGTTTTGCCCGGCGCGAAGCTGCGCATCGTAGGACGCAACAACACCTTTACTAAAAGACGAAAGCCCTACTCCTTGTCGTACCACTCCTGAGAATGCATGTCAATCGTAGGCGGACCAGTTGTATGGACGCTGAAGGCAGCGATAATCCCAGCACGCCGGCTACAAGCAACCGCAATAGTATGCGTTTCATGAAAGCTCTTGGTTACGTTCGATATTGTGAGTATAGCAACCAGTGAACGGTTCGTAGCTGAGGCACATGTGAAGAATGGTCAATGATGTGTTACAGCCGTATCATGCTTATGTGGTCATCTTGTTCCGCCCTTGAATTCAATCGCAGACACTATTGAGGGCGCAGCGATTAACGGGTCTGCAGCAGATACGAGTCGTATCACTGCCACAGTCCTACAGTTTGGCCAACATGCGCCTCGACTTTACGGAAGCGATGGCATGTACGTATTTGGATCATCACTTGTCGGCAAGCCGCTGCCTTCAGCAAGCTGGGTAACAGGATGATGGAGATCGGAGTCAGGGGTTGCTGTAGTATGCTGAGGCCGCTCACACAGCAATGCATGCACCTGCTCACGAACAACACTCAACTCGGCGGCTTCGGTCATACGCCCCGCATTATGGAGGTCAATGACCTTGCGGTTGAAGAACCGCCACAGATCACGAAGGCAGTCTTCCGCACGAGCCTCCCAGCTGTCGGTATCTGATCGTGATTCGTTAGCGGCATTTGGTTGAGTTGGGACAACTTCTGCCAGGGTGGTTTCGTCGATCGATCGGCGTTCCATCTTTCAACTCCTATAGCGTACACATACGGTTCTGATCGCAGCGAGAACACGTTGCTGGCGTGCTATCCGTATTTGCTCACGCGGCCTTGGCCGTGAATTAGCACGATGTGTGCTATGCGAGGACTGCGAGTGTAGCTACGATGCTGGTTACGACATCATCACACGGAATTAATCAGTTCGAGCTTGGCGACGACCTCGTAATTGACTACGTTTATTACGGTCGGGTACCGATTTTTTTGCTGGCAGCGGTAAAAAAAGCCACCAGCCGGTGAAGCCCAACCCGGTAAACCCAAGTCCCATTCCTCCCAGCATCAACGGCAGCAGCCACAGCCCGAAGAAAGAGTCTTCATTCGCCTCTGATGGAGCCACAGGATCATACAATACAGCAACTGTCTCCCCGACGGCATATGCACACAGACCGCTGCCGTTCGACGTAAACTCGATTTGCTGGCCTCGATCGGTTCTAAACGCAATAACCGGATAACACGTTGTTTTCCCATTGCTGCTGCGATGCTCATTTTTGACGACCTGTCCGGTTGCCGGTGCTGCATGTGTGAGGAATGCGGCAGTATCCTGGTAGCTGAACCAGCACCACACAAGCAGCATCAACCCAACCAGTCCAAACGCAAGTCCAATTATGCGAAAAAGTTTTCCTTCATTCATATGTACCTGTTCCGATCCCTTGAAAAGCAGGCTGTATAGCTCGCACCATGGTAGCAATCAATAATTACAAAGGTAGACCACCTATGAGTACTGCGAGAGTAATCCCATCGCGTCTAGTTGGAATATTACGAATACCTATTGGTGAATATCACAGGCTAAGCGAACCAGCAGCCTCCCAAACGCGCAGCTCGTTGTTTAGAAAACAGATGCGTCCTTATCTATCAACGACACCTGGCAGTGTGTATGCACAACGTAGCAGATATACCGTACGACGAGATCGGGCCTACGACGCTGCTGCGTATTCATAGTTGTCCGAATACGCAGCTTCGACTAAGGATGTACACTCATAGAACTTAAGGACCGCAAGGGGATTGGGAGGATTGCAAAATTGTGGTTGACTTGTTCTTGCTCTTATGGCAGGAGCGAGTATGCCACAAGTACCTTGACGCCGCGACAAGTAGCCCTGGAATTACAACTCTAGCTGCTTGACACAACCACACGTTTGTTCTACGCTCAACGCATATGGAAGATGCATAATTGATACAGCGTTATTGCGCCGCTCAAATCAGCAGCGCCGAAAGGAACAGGGATGACAGCTCGTGCACGCGGAACATTTGACGTACAACTACATCCATTGGAGACATACGACAATATACCCAACACACCGCTGGCCAGAAAGTCCATCGACAAAGAGTTTCATGGCGATCTTGAAGCGACCAGCCGAGGAGAAATGTTATCGGCGGCCACGAATATTCAAGGTTCAGCCGGCTACGTTGCGATCGAACGTGTTACTGGAACACTTGGTGGTCGAAGCGGCAGTTTTATATTGCAACATAGTGGCACGATGGCACGTGGCACACCGAGCTTGACGATCAGTGTTGTACCTGACTCGGGCACGGATCAATTGGTTGGTCTTGCGGGGACGATGTTGATTATGATCACCGAAGGGACGCACGAGTACGATTTCACATATACGCTACCGGAACCAGCACACCAGGCGAATGTAACAATCTGATCGCAGCTTAAGCGGTTCCTGCAACCTGCGAAATGGTCGATGATGTGTTCCTCGTCCTATGACGCTGTTCATTGCATGTCTGCTCCACCATAGCCAGCAACTCATCGACTGACACCGGCTTGGGAAGAAGCATCATATCTGCAAACGTCGGACGCCCACGTTGAAACTCAGCGACTGCTGACACTATCACCACTGGGATTGATGCCAAGTCTGGCTGCTGTCTCAGCCGCACCACGAACTCCCAGCCGGTCATAACCGGCATCATCAGATCAAGCAAGATCAAGCAAGGTCGCGCCTCATGCTGAAGTTGCCGAAGCGCATCCACACCATTCACGGCCGCTGTAACTCGATGCCCTTCTTCAACGAGCGTATCAACCAGCGCTTCACGAATCCCAGTATCGTCTTCTACTACCATAATATGACAAAGAGTTGACATTATTTATTCTCACAGGTGGACTACGCATATAAACTAATCGCGGTACATTCCTGGGATGACAAGCTAAGTACATCAACATGTTATCGAGTGCCGTACCAACGTTCTTCTATGGCAAGAACAAGGCCAGAAATCTGCTTGACGACCGAACAATCTTGAAGCAAGTGTAAGAGTTCACCTCGATCAGTGGATTTAGGCCATTGTCTCAAGATACAAAGGTTGTCGATAACTGCTCGTCCTGTAGCTCCCATATCCAAATCGATTCATCATCTGCGCCACAGCCAAAAAACTGTCCATGCAGCTTACACTACATGATGTTGTAGCGGATGAGGTCTTAGGTTTCGTGGTAGCACATTCCACTTATGAGTTGGTGAGTCGCAGCAATGAGGATGGGATGGAGTTTTGGGGACACAAATTATACTGGGGAACGCCGCTATTGTATCGTCACTACACAACGCACACAATGCTAACGTCCACACGCACTCATAGCAGCTATGAGTGCGTGTGAAGCCGGATCAGGGCACGGTCACGCCAAAAGAGCAAGGCGCGAAACGCAAAATAAACGCGACGCATCAATTGCGGCTTATGCAGCATAACTAAATCATAATCAACAAGTACGACGCGGTTATCAGTTGTCAGCAGAAGATTATGTGACCGAAGCAACGTGCGGGTCATGAAAAAATTCCACAGATGAAGTGGGGTCATGTACGCCGCACGTAAACGCGCTACTTCGCCAGTACTCACACCCGAAACACCATACAGGTCAGGCACAAGTCCAGTCGCACGGTAGCACTGCTGCGCGCGACCAATTATCACGTGCAGCTGCGCCATGAGATGTTGGCGCTGGTCACGTGGCAGCGCCGGATAATCAACAGTGTAGAGCGGACGAGCATCCTTGAGAAATGGTTGAATCGTTACTACCTGTGCATTGCCGGTATGATCACTCGCCACAATAAACGCGCTTGGTAAGCTATGTTCCGAGCCAAGGCATGCGGCAAAATGCTGTGCGATGGCGCGCAGAAGCTGTGTTTGCGCACTTGCCATCCGTGCGCTCCGATAGCCTATACGCTTCAGCTTTACCACATAACGCTCATCCTCGGTACGGTACACATCGGTTTCATACCCGCCGCCCAGCCGGTGGAGTGGCAGGGCAAGCGGCAGCGCACCCAGCCCGGTAGGCTGCGTGCGCAGATTATGGAATGGTGCCTGAATTGTTTGCACGGCGTTGACTGCTTACCAGCGGAGCGTGGAAGGCGTGATCGCCTGCCGGATCGCTCCATCAAGCTGCCGCACAAGTGTTTGCTGGTCGATTCCCTGCGCTGGGAAGTGTAGCCGCGTATAACGCTCGTTAAGATCATAGGCTTCTGCAAACATACCACTGAGACCACGTCCACGTTTGTCGATCTCCAGCAAAACATCAAGGCCATTGGGGTTCAGATAGAAAATCAACTCGATCTCCTCCACATCTTGCTGATACCCCCTCACGGGACGGAACTCGAACTCCTGCACGAACGGTAATCCGCCCTGAGCCTTGTGGCTGTGCGTGCATTCAGCCTTATGAAGCCGGAAACCAATTGTTTCCAGCCCGTTAAGCACCTGTTGCATTAGTGGATGGGGTTGCACAAACAAGGGATCGGTATCACTGGGATCGACCGCGTTAGGAATCGCTAGTTTGGTGCGAAGCTTCACCTGCTGGTGGCCAACCGAGATTGGCGCTGTAGATGGCACCACAAACGCAAACGGAAACGTCATGGTTTCACCCGGCTGCACCACAAATGCGTCGCTTACACGCTGCTGGGCTAAAGTGTAGGTTTGCCACACAGTCGAGTCGTTGACCTCACGTTTGTACTCGCACTCGATCATTAAGGTAACGTCGGTGATGCTTTGTGCCACGTTGCCGCCACGAAGCTCAATCGCGCCTGACAACGTTTCTCCCAGTGCAATAGTAGGATTTTGCAGCCGTGTATTGACCTGTGCCGCTCCGATCCCGATACCGGCCAACATCTGCTTGAAAGGTGACATGCTTATGCTCCCTGTTTATGTGATGCTAGGTTTGTATAACGCCCCAGACATGGTCTACGTGGAAACGCAGGACATGTTAGGGCTAAGATGGTGTTGTTGATCATCGTATGGGAATGCAGCGGCTGACACAAGAGCAAAACTCCTTATGTATGGGGGAAAGATTCCCCGCTGCACGTTGCCGCATAACCTCTGGGCTTCCCAGTGATGTGCTGCTACAACGTTAGTTGATGCGTTAAGCTTGGGCTGTGGGTATTCAGCAGGTGGGACAACACAGCAGCCCAAGCGCCTTCAACACCAACCAGCCTGCGATCGGTTAGCGCAACGATCGTTATTGGCATTATCAGTGGCACTGCATGTGCATTTGTGTAGAAGCTGTTGAAGATAATTGACTATTTCATTCCGTTCGATAGGCAGATTTTGAGGAAATAGTGAGTAATATATGAGACAAATGGACCCGCTCCCGACAATGATCCTGGTTGTCGAGGATGATGCTGATATTGCGGCGATTCTCGGCGATTTGCTGGAGGATGAAGGCTATTCCGTACTGCATGCTCGTGACGGCGTATCCGCGCTTGAGGTACTCTCCACACATCGTGAGCAGGTTGGCTTAATCCTGCTAGATATGCTGATGCCGCGAATGAATGGCCGTGACTTTCGCCATCAGCAACAGCAAGACCCGAACATTGCGCATATTCCCGTTGCGGTCGTGACCACTGGCGCCGAAGTAGATGCCACAATGCTGCCTGTAGCATTTTTGCGCAAACCGTTCAGCGCGGAAGATTTGATTGCACTCGTTGAACGTATTGTCGGACCACCACCCGCTTAGTGCTGGCTTCCCCTTATCATCGACACGCTGTATCGCCTCGTGTTGCCTCGCTAGATTATCGGATGTCCGATACATTTTTATACGAATGATTACAGCAGTGCTTCACATTACTGAATACCGCTCTGGAAGCGCTGTTGCAGCAGAAACTTGGTAGTTCCCGCTATGGCTGTTGGAGCAGGTCGATTTCAGTTTGTCGGTAGTCAAGGCATAGGCCGAACCTGAGGACCGACGAGCGCCATCTAACGTTCGCCTGAATACGCCATGCAATGTTCGGCCCTAATTCGCCGCTAATTGCCGGAAAGCCGGAACTACCATGACAGCTCAGAATACAGTCGCACCACTACGTCATCGACGCTTCATGTGCATGCCACATCCATCAACCTCTTGCGCGTGGCAGATCCACTCAAAACCGCGTATTGTCTCAAACAATCGAAACAAGACTCAGGCACAGTCAACGCATACTGTGATTTACGATCCATCGGCGAGCCGTTCCGCTAATGGCGCAGGCAGTCCAACCGCAAGGATTTGTTTTTGAGTCGCGGCAACATCATAGCCGATGCGCTCAAAGCGAATCGTGCCTGCAACCGTATCCCAGAGAGCGTAGGCCGCCTGTGGATTTTGATCGCGTGGTTGACCGACACTTCCAGGATTAATAATGTAGCGAACGCCTGATTTTATCTGAACGATTGAGCCGCGTTGCATATGATCGAACTCGATGCGGCCATCCGGGTGATATGCAAAGCGCATGGGAATATGCGTGTGACCGACAAAGCAGATTTGGGACGAGAAAAAGTTGAGATTATCTCGCGCAATGTCCAGAGCGTCAATGTATTCCCACACAGGGTCGCGTGGACTGGCGTGCGCCAAGGTTGCACCATGGTCAGCAATTATTGTTGCCGGACAGCCGTCAAGAAATGTACGCAGCTCAGCGGTTAGTTGTTTTCCATTCCACTCATTGGCAATCCGAGCAATATCATTAAAGTCAACCAGGGACACTTTACC
>JASKZZ010000350.1 GCA_030147335.1 Herpetosiphonaceae bacterium
CGACTGCGCTAACAATACCCAGACTCGCCATGGGACCGTCTTGCGTTGGACGACCGAGGGCAAGGATTAGCTGGCCAACTCGTGCTTCGGTAGTCGCCTGAGATGCAGGCTCTAAAGTAACACCCGACACTCGCAGCACTGCAATATCAGAAGCAGGATCACGGCCTACCAGCTGCGCCTTGCCCTCGGTGCCGTCATGTGTCACAATCGAAATATCTTCATCGCGCTCAACAACATGGTCAGCTGTCAGCACCAAATCGGCCGCGATTGCAATACCACTCGCCGGGTAGCGCTGTCGACCATTCACAAGCACTGTTGAACGACCTGCACGCTCAACGGCATCCGCAAGTTGCGTTGAAAGGTCGGCAAGAATTGTTGATCCACTCATTGGTAGCCTCCATCTCACATAACTGATGGAGCAAGTGTAACGCGCAGGATCGGGGGAAGCATCCGCAAGTTGCAGGGGAGCCACCTAGCATTTCGGCTAGGCGAGTAAACGGGTTCGCAGTTTATCGGTCACAACCCTGGTATCAATCCAAACGGCTAGCAATAAAAGCGGGACAAGAGTGCGGGAGCCTTGGAAACAGCAAGGCTCCCATCAGTGAATCCGTTTGCCGCGCGAAGATGTCGTTATTGTTGAGTTTCGTGCAGCTGCTTGAGCGAATTAAACACAACGTCAAGATCCGGCGACTTGCCGGGATGCTCGCCAACCCATGTATGACGAATAATACCGTCGACGTCGATAAAGAATAACGCACGATTACTGATACCGACATTTGGCCAAAACACGCCGTACTGTTCTGCAACAGCGCCATGCGGCCAGAAATCACTCAGCAACGGAAAAGTTATACCTTGCTGTGAAGCCCATGCTTTATGTGACTCGCGGCCATCAACGCTGATTGCCAACACTTCTGCATTGTGGCTGCGGATTTGTTTAAGATGTTCCTGGTAAATTGAAAGCTGATTCGTGCAAACCGACGACCAGTCGGAGGGATAAAATGCAAGCATTACATTTTTCCCACGGTAGTCGCTGAGCTTAAATACATTGCCATCACCATCCGACAGCGTGAAGTCCGGAGCAGGGGTATTGGGCGTGAGCAACTCGGCCATCCATGCACTCCTTTTGTTGTAAGTTTCACAGGTTTACACAATCATTGTACGCTTGAACCATGGAATGTACGATAACTTCCATAAAAAAAGACACAAGAAAGCGGGGCAACCTATTGTCTACCCCGCGCACAATGTCTCGATTGTCGGATGATTACTCGCGTCCGAAGCGATACCCCGCGCCGCGAACAGTATGGATATAGCGCGGCCCTTTATCGCCCGGCTCCAGCTTATTGCGAAGCTTGCGAATGCGTACCCATAATGAGTCTGGGTCGCCTTCTTCGCCGTTACCCCATGCTTTGCGCAGCAGCGTTGCACTTGGCACGGTTGTGTTCGAACGCTGCATTAACAAAAACAAAATACGTGCCTCGATTGGAGTGAGCGAAACCTGTTCCCCGCCAATCCACATCAGTCGGTGGCCAAAATCAACCGTCAGGTGCTCGTCCACCACGATTCGTTCACCCGGATGCAGCCCTCCCTCGTAAAAACGGGCCAGCAAACGGTTTAACCGCGCACGCAGAACGCCGTAGCTGAACGGCTTGTTCATGTAATCGTCGGCGTACTGCTCAAGACCCTTGATCGTTGTTTGCTCATCAGTGATCGATGTCAAAATCATGATCGGAATCTCGACCGTCCGTCGTAAGCGTTCGGCAAGCTCGAAACCGGTCATATCCGGCATCATCAGGTCCAGAATAGCCGCATCTGGCCAACGCTGGGTAACCTTTTCCAACGCCGTCTCACCGTCGGGTGCCGTCATCACCTCAAAGCCATCGGCGAGCAAGCCGGCTTCCAAAGAGCGCCGTACCACCACATCGTCATCAGCGACTAACAACCGCCATTTGCTCATGGTCTTTGCCCTCGAGCGGAATAGTAAAGTGGAACGTCGTGCCAACATCAACGGCACTTTCGGCCCAAATTCTACCACCGTGCGCCTGTACGACTTCACGGCAAAAATCTAGACCGAGACCAGAACCGCGTCGCGTTCCTTTTTGCTTTACCTGAAAAAATCGATCAAAAATATGCACTACATCCTCAGCCGAGATACCAACGCCCGTGTCACGCACCGTAAATTGAGCGAACAAACCGTCTGCCGAACAGTCAACGGTAACGTAAACTCCGCCTTTACGAGTAAACTTGATACCGTTATTAACCAAATTAATTACAACCCGCATCAACTTGTCCACATCAGCAAGCATCGTCGGCTCCACCGGCAAATCCAGCACAAGTTCTAAGTTGCGCTCCGCCGCTGCTCCAGCGAGCTGATCCAACACACGATCCCGCAGCACATTTGGCTGGAGCGGCTCTTTATGCAACTCCAGCAGCCCTGACTCGGCCCGATACACATCAAGGATGTCGCTAATCAGTTCCTCTTGCGCCGCGCAAGCACGACGCGCCATGTCAATAAATTGAAGATCCGTTTCGCCCTTAGCACCCATGCCCAGAACATGCAAGCATCCCATCACGCCTGCAAGTGGACCACGCAGATCATGAGTTAGCATATGCACGAAATATTCACGCGCTGCTTCGGCTTCCTTCAATTGTGTGTACAAGCTGGCATTATGCAGCGCCGAAATCACCTGACTGGCAACCGCCAGCACAATCGGCAGCTGCTCCGATCCAAAACGATGTGGCTCATTATGCGTGAGCGTGAGCACACCAAGCTCTTGCCGATCCCGAATCAACGGAATGGCGAGCGCGGTTCGAACACGAACAACGCCATCATGGAGAGGCAGCCAACGCGCATCATGGAGCGTATCTTCTACCAGCTGTGGCTCACCAGTGCGCAACGCTAAGCCTGCCAAACCCTCGGCAATGATTTGAACGCTTGCATCACGCACCACCGGCATGTCAACAAGTTCGCGCGCCACAATACGACGCCAGCTATCACGCTTTGGGTCTTTGACGATAACGGTACCCTGCGTTGCGCCGATCATGTTGACCATCAAGTTGAGCGTTTCGCCGATGAGCTCATCAACGTCAAGCGTACCGTTGAGCTGCTGACCGACGAGGTACAACATCTCGTTTTTGTTGCGCTCCTGCACCAACTCGTCTTGTACTTGCTTAAGACGGAGTAAAGCACGCACCTTTGCAATCAGCTCAGCGCTTTGTACCGGCTTCGGCAAAAAATCGTCAGCGCCAACATTTAGACCTTTGACCTTGTCTGAAAGATCCTGCTTTGCTGTAATAAGCATGATTGGGATGTAGCCCAAATGTTGCTCGGCTCGTACTGCCTCGACGACTTCATACCCACTCATCCGAGGCATCATAACATCAAGCAGTATCAGATCGGGCTGTTGCTGACGAACGAGTTCTAGTGCTTGAGGACCATCGCTTGCAGTAAAGATGATATAGCCCTGTGAGCGCAGCATCATATGAAGAAGATCCAAATTGTCTTCGTGGTCGTCAACAATCAGAATTCGCGCCGGGGTTTTACCATTTGTACGTGGCCGCATTGCTCTTTGTCCCTAACACAAATTTAATTTGCGATCTGCTGTAGTGTGGCAGAAAACCCGTTCCAGTGAAAGCTGACCCATCCGCAACAAGTCCTGATGTGTTTAAGCAACTCAGCATAGCAGAACTAGGACCACGTTTTGCCGCAGCGCACACCAGAATTTTATGAATAACGGCTGCTAGGACGATATGGATCAAGGCGACATTTTAGAACAGGCTTGGTTGATACAACGCTTGGTCGCTGTGCCATGTGACGCTAGGACGATCACGTTGAGCAACAACAAGCGTCCGTGGCGCAAGCATGAGCATGTCAAGGTAGTTGCGGACGAACTGTACAACACCGAGAGGATGATCGTTTGCTTTCTCTGATAAATGTGCAAGCCATACATCACGCTGCCGACCATCGGAACCGATCGCTTCCAAAAGCTGGGCTGCCTGTAGATTAGAAAGATGGCCTTGTTCGCTTAAGATTCGATGCTTGGTACTCCAAGGATATGCGGTTGCCAGCAAGCGCTCACGATCATGATTCGCTTCAACCACCACCAAATCTGCTTCCTGTAACGCCGTAACCATCTGCGGTTGAACATGACCGGAATCAAGCGCGATTCCTACCGTCCAACCCTCATGGCGCAGTAGTATGCCAGCTGGTTCTGCGGCATCGTGCGGGAGTGGAAAACTCCAAATATCAGCATCGCCTACAGTTACGCCATCAGCATGGCAATGGCGTACCTCCACGTTTTGCAGCTGCGAAGCAAGCACTTTGGCTGTGCCTGCCGTACAAACTATGGGTACTCCATATCGTCGCGCGAGTGGTCCGGCTCCTTGCGCATGATCATGGTGTTCGTGCGATACAACGATTGCCGTCAACATGCCCGGCCCGATGTTATGTTCCCGCAGTTGTCGTTCAAGATAGCGTGCCGAAAGACCGGCATCAATCAAGAAGGCTCCGCCGGACGTGCGTGCCAAGAAAGCGTTGCCGCTGCTACCACTCGCTAATGATCGAATTTGAAGGCTCATCGCGCTGATTATAGCACGCGCCAATCAAGCAAAATCACGAGTTTTACATTTTTCTTACTATTGAACCAAACATACATTAATACAGCTTGGTTAAACAGCGCACCCGTAGCAAAAAGCTACGGGTGCGTGTGTGAAGGGTAGGGATTGTTTTTGCTACAAGCTTGCTTCGCTTACAGCCGCATCATCAAGCGACGAGCGAGCGTCCAAGAAAATAATGTCGTCGGCGCGTACGTTAACTCGTTTGCGCTTATTACCATCACGATCTTCCCATGAATCAGTACGCAGGCTGCCAGTCACGCGAACACGACTACCTTTACGTAGATTTGCCGCTACTGTCTCGGCCAGCTGATCCCACGCCACTACGTCTAGCCAATCGGTTTCGTACGCCCAGGATCCGTCTTCATTGCGACTACCTAAACGCTTCGTACCAACACTAAACTCAGCAATGCTCACTCCCGAGGGTGTGTAGCGCAGCTCTGGTTCGTTTCCCAGCCAACCGATGATTTCAACGTAATTGACCGTACCCTTAATTGGTTTCATCTCGGACCCCCTGTACATACTCGGTAACCCAAATGTTATACTCGTAATTCAAGCATGATCAAGACCAATAGTACACATGACTATAGTATTGTGCAAAATAGTACAGCAGTCCTGACGCGTCGCATCAGGACCTGTTTCTTAGGCTGCACGGCGCGCTGTAGCAGGTCGTAACTGTCGTGGCCGCTGCTGCCATTCGCTCAACAACTGACCAGCCTCATCCATTGAAAGATCGGCGATAGGTCGTCCGCCAAAACGTGCGCGCAGCTCTCCCTCAAGATCAATACCTCGCTCCTCGATTAACCGTTCCAACGCACGTACTTGTCGCTGCGTTGCACGCTCACCAATTGGCAGAATAGGCTGATGGGTTGGCTCTAGCTCGACGATCTCTTCGTCTTCCCCAACAGGTACATCAGGAGTGGCGGCAGCTTCGGCGGTCTCCACCGGCGAACCAATGGCCAATCCCTTAAGCTCATCGATTAGCTCTGATGCTTCACGCTTTGTCAACGTGAGCAAATTCAACATTCGCTCGGCCGCAAAGCTTGCAAGCCGCTCGTAGTCCCAGTTTAGCTCTTTCAACAGGTAGTCCATATACGAGCGCTGTTTCTCGCTGGCGGGCGCGTCAGGCTCGCGAATCTGGACCGGAACTGGCTGGGCTACAGCATGTTCGCGTAATGAGCGAATCTGCTGCTCGACCGCCGCACGCTGCGCTTCATACATGCGCAGCCCTGTATCCACCGCCTGAGCAATCTGGTCGTCGCTGGCTGTAGGCGGAAGTGCAATTGTTTCTTCAACAGTGTAATAGTCGTCGCCGACCTTAATGGCCGCTCGCAGCGTTCGAGTAATGATTGATTGTGCGTTTTGTTCATTCTTAGACATTGGAACTTCCTCCGTTTTACAGTTCAACTCAGGTTCACGTTATGTAGAGTATTATAGCACATTCGTTCGTCGTCAACAACCGATTGTGTAATGTGACTACGTGTACTCCACCTCCAATATGATGAGTTTAACCTAGTGATGTGACAGGTACGGTCACAATGAAACGGGGAAGTTTAGATCAATTCTAATGCGGGGATTAACAATGCGCTACAAATGGACGGAGTCATTGAGCGTAATAATTCGTGGCTCCGAACCCAAGTCAATAACCGACAACGCACAATTTTCAGGTATGTAGTCACGCCACGCGCTACCATGGCCAACGGACCATATCGATAACGCGGTACTTATAACTCCGCCATGGCTGACGGCTACAATTGTCTCCCCTGGATGGACAGC
>JASKZZ010000436.1 GCA_030147335.1 Herpetosiphonaceae bacterium
ACGGCTTGAAGCGGGAGGAATGCTACGCATTGGCTGCGCGCATTACAACACACCGGCAGAGCTTGATGCATTGCTTGGCGCGCTTCAGGAGCTAGCAGGGAGCGCCGCATAATTCGTCTGGTACAATCCCATCATGAATACATCTACCGACGCGCGTGGTTCTAAGCCACGCGCGCACTGTTGGACAGAAAATGCCTGTATCACAACATGAGCGAGCCGATCTCCAATGCCCTTCGTGTGACAAGCCCTTTAGCAGTAAAGTCTGGCTAATCGTGGATCGGCAAGAGTCACCGGATGTTGTACGGCAAATCATGGATGGTGAGCTTAACGTTGCTGCTTGCCCACACTGTAGCGCAGAGGGCGGAATTAACCATCCACTCCTGTTTCATGACGGCCACCGACAACAAGTTGTGGTTGCTGTTCCGCTGAGCGTGCAAGGACCGGAAGCGATCCGCGAACTCGTTGGCGATTTGCTGCAACGCTTGATGGAGGCTTTGCCAGTCGAACAACATCAGGCCTACCTTGGCGAAATCGAAATGGTGCCTGAGTTGGACGGCTTACGAGCATTGCTGATCGAGCAAGCCTTAGCCGACGATACAGCAGCGCAGGATCAATTGTTAGCGCTGGCGATTCAAGATCTGCTCAATATCGGCAACGAACTCGACTTTCAACGGGTTATCGCTGAACACCGCGTCATTTTGTTGTCCGAGCGCGCCGAAGCAGCATTGGACCAAGTATTCAAGGAGGCGCGTCGAAACAACGATCAGGAATTGCGTAGGCGAGCACAGGAAGCAAAAGCTGTGCTTGGTCGTTTGCGCACAATTGTGATCAATCGACGCTCGGCGCTAAACGCTCTGCTTGACGAGCTTGCCCCTCTTTCGGATACTGAAATTGCTGTGCTACCACAGCTCAAACAAATGCTGGACGCTATCGATCCACAGGAAGTGTACGCCGCCCGAATTGGCCTTTCACCCGACGAGCGCGCGGCTATAGACCGACTGATCGAGCGGCTAGCAGAACGAGCAGGACAAGAGCAACAAACCGACGTTCTCACATTTTTGCGCAACCTTGCGCTGTTGCCACAACAATAAAAGGCGCGTAGTCAACTGCGAAATATCCGAGGCAATATGAGTAGTCCCCGTTTTGATCGAATTGTTCCACTAGTAACGCTGGTACTGGTTGGGCTTGGCGTTGTCTTTTTGCTTGAACTCAACACAAACTTGCTACTTGTCGAGCTTGGCGAAGGCTTGCCGTCGTTTTCGGTCGCATGGGCGCTCATTGGTGTTCTGGCGCTTGTGACTGGAATTGGTGTAGAACTTGTCGCGCATGGCCATGCGGGTCTGTATAAATCCGGTTGGTTGTCTGAGATTGAGATAGGACAGCGTCGCTTTGAGCTTGCACTGCCGCTATGGGGTCTACCAATCTTAACCCCTATCGCAGTGTTTGCTTTTTTTCGTTTGTTTCGCGGAGCAATAGCGACTAATGCGTATTTGCTGGTGCTGTTTGTGACTGGTCTGCTGCTGCTGATTGTGCTGACGGCACAGCATTACCTGATAGATGGCAGCGAAAGCACCCGTCAAACGAGCCGACGAGTACTTAGCGTTGTTGCTTATGCGCTAGCATTTGCAATTTTCAGCACCGTCACATTCAATCGCTATCGCACCCTATTTGCCATTGGACTGGTATTTCCTTCAACGTTGATACTCGCCGCCGACCTGTTACGGGGGCGCGTACCGGCTCTATGGGCGACTGCCGGTATTATTGCGCTGGTCATGATTGAAACATACTGGGCGTTGAATTACTGGCCCGCGCCGTTCTGGTTCAACAGCGTAGCCCTTCTAGTGGTTCTTTATGTGTTGATTGGGTTAGCCGAAGTTGCATCTGAGGCAAGCGATGCAGCGCAAGCGCGGATGATTGGTCTGACAAATCGGGGAGTATTGGAATATGGGCTGGTAGGAGCAGGAGCCCTAATTGCCTTAGTTATTGCGGCAGCTGTGGTACGATCACAAAATATTGAGTTGCGCGGCCCATAAAATAAGCATTGCTCAACCAGGCATTCTCCAGAAAACCTGATTAGAGAGACACTTTATGCTGGACTAGCTTGTAGTGTACCGACAATTACGCGAACTTTATCAAGCGAAAACGGCTTTTCGATCACGGCGTTGACACCCAATGACCGGACTTGCTCAAGCTGCCGCGCGTCAGCCTGACCCGTCACCACAACCTGCACAACTTGCGGCGCATGCTGCTTCACCTGTTGCAGCAGCGTCACACCATCCATTTCAGGCATCGTCAAATCAGCAAAAATTATATCTACCGGGGCACGGCTAATCGCTTCCAATGCCTTGACTGGCTCGGTAAACCATTGCGCACTGTGGCCTTCCTTTGTAAGCATGCCATAGAGCGACTTTGCGACCAACGGCTCGTCGTCAACAACAATCATGCGGAGCGGTTGCACTTGACGGGGGACAATGATTGGTGAACATGCAGTTGTTGGGGATGTAGCAAGCGGTAATCGAATGACCATGCTGGTGCCACGCCCTTCTTCGGTGTCAACCTCAATCGTGCCACCATGTTCTGCAATAATGCCATAAGAAATGGCAAGGCCAAGACCGGAGCCGCCATGGAGTTTGCCATCATTCGATGTTTTAGTACTAACAAACGGCTCAAAAATATGGTCGCGCACATGGGCTGGAATACCACTGCCAGTATCAGACACAACAAGCCGAACGTGGTCGTTCTCTTCAGCGAGATCAATCGTTAACGTTCCACCGTTGCCATGCATCGCGTCAATTGCATTCGTCACAAGATTGAGCATCACCTGAGCTAATGTACCAATATCACACAGCAGCGGCGCTACAGGTTGGATACGACGTTCAACAGTGATATTCATTCGGCGAAACTCGGCCTGCAACATAGAAAGCACAGGATCAATTGCATTACGAAGATCCGCAGGTTCACGCTTCGGCTCAAGATGGCGGGCAAATGTGAGCAACCCTCGCGTAATGCTACCGCCATTCTGGGCTGATTTTGCAACCGTGTCCAGAGCTTCACGCTGATCAGCCTCATCATCGAGCAACGCTAGCTGTGCAATTCCACTGATTCCGGCAAGCAGATTGTTAAATTCGTGTGCCACGCCTGCCGCCAACGTTCCAATTGCCGCCAACCGCTCCGATTGCACTACCCGTACCTGGGATGATCTAAGCTTGGTTATTAAGCGTGCTTGATAGATCGCCAGCGCTGCTTGGGCCGCGAACGTTTTAATCAACCGTTCTGCTTGTTCATCAACGCTAAACAAAGGATTCGTAACAAGCACAACGCAGCCAACCACATCGTCGGGCGTTACAAGCGGAACGATCAGCACGGGCTGTCCAGCCATTGCCTGACGCACGAATTCGTGATCAAGCTGAACCAACCGGCGCGTCTCGCACACGCGCCGGAGCTTATCGCTCCACTCAGTCAACGGCAACGCAGGTGTGCATATGCCTCGTGAAACGACCTGTTCAATCTCCTCTCCCTCGCCCCAAAGCACGACGCTGGTATGCTCTACCGGAAACATCCCCATAATGTAACGCATCATGGTGTCAAGCTGGGTGTGTATGTCCGATGCTGAAAGAAGCGTTGTCGTCGCCTCGTGGATCTGCCGTTGCTGCTCCATGAGCCGCGTACTCGCCTCCTGCTCCTTGATTAGTCCTGCATGTACAGCGAAGGAATGTTGGATTGCGATAAGAGGGATTAGCGCAACAAAAAAATACCACACGCTTGAATGCCACAGCCAGGCGAGAGCAAGACCATATGGAAACAAGGCTAAGTCATACGGATTGAAAATATCAACAATTTCCTGCCAACTACCACGCAGACCCTTGCCCTTAACCAGCGAGAACAGCAGCCCCATTAATACAGTGGATAAGCACATGTAAACAACAAAACTGTAAAAAATCGACAACGTGTCACTTATAGTTTCGATATTGAACACGCTGACATTGGTACTATGTATCGAAATAGCTAGAGAGCCATACGTAATAATTTTGTACGAAATATTGAAACAAATTTTGAACCAAGCTTTATGAGCAAACACATCACAGATCGTTGTACCAATTATTGCAATAAATATAACTACTAAAGGATCAAATAGAAAAGCAGATGCGACAACAATTGCAGTTGTTACTGTTTGGGAATAACTTTGGCTGTACGAAACAACTTTAGACTCGGTTAGGATAGCGATTAGCAAAAACAAGCAAGCTGAAAGATAACTAGGAGTAGCAATCGGCTCAGTCGTAAAGCAAAACACGACGATAGCTAACGCCCACGCCGATACGAAAAGTATGTAGTATTTCAGAGATGAGGGGAGTTCAAACATTCGGCTTCACCTACAAATGTATTTAGACAAGCAGGCGATTCTACCTTGTTAGACAACAAGGTAACACCATCGAAGGATATTCTAAAGCTGTGCGGCAGGAGAGGGAGTAAGAGGATGAGGCCGCAGGATATAAGGTTGATCTACAACACAACCGCTTTGATAACAAGCATAGCGTATCAACGGTGCTTTGGATCGTCCAAATATAGTACTTTCGAACCTGTCGCCTCTAGTCCACTTTGCACAGCAATTTTGCACCTTTGCACATACTGTTCTACGAAAAGCAACCTACTGGGTAGGTTCCCAAACAAACGTATGTGTTCGTTGTTGGGGTAGCCACCAGAAGCATACAATTCCAAGCGCAATCAAAACTATACCCAGAACAGATAGCATAATAGCTGAGCGTCCTTGTGCAAATCCCGTCAGCAGTGCTCCGAGCGCAAAACCACTTCCAGCAGCCGCAGACATAACACTATAAACCCGCCCTAACGCTGCTCGTGGTGTGTTCTCTTGTAAAACAGTTCGAAGACTGGCTAGAATAAGGCTATTTGCAGCGCCGCAAACGACAGCTAAAGGGAGCGCAGCAAGTAGAAGTGGCGTCCACACTGCTTGAGATTGATTGAGCAATGAAAAAATCGGAGCAAACTGTGGCAAGATACCTTGTAGAAAGGTAGCAACACCATAGCCAAAGATGCCTAACGCTAAAAGTGTCATTCGCTGTGCTCGCTGCCCCCAGCGGCCTAGCATCAACATACCACCTAGTAAGCCAAACGCCGCTGCTGCTTCCAACGCAGGAAAACCAATTTCTTTGGTGCTGCCTAACGCTTCCTCTGTGTATGGAATAAGCAGCACGTTATACAAAGAGAAGAGTAGGGGCACGATGAAACTGAGCAGGACAACCTTGCGCACGGGCGGCAGACTAACCGTAATCGTTAGACCTTCCTTAATTTCCGCCCAAATATTCCTGGCTTGTTCTCGTTTTGCAACAAGCGTAGGGACGTGTACCTGCCCCACAAACAACGCCGACACTAGAAAACTTGCCGCATCTATGCCAAACGCAACCGTAGGGCCAATCAAAGAAAGCGCTGCAGCCGCAAGAGGATAACTCAAAAATTCAGCAAGGGTTGTTGTAGCTCCGTCAAGCGAATTCGCAGTTAGCAGTTCCCGTTCGGATACCACATCGGCAAAGAGGCTCACACGGGCTGGTTTATATATTTCGCGTAGCAATGCAGCAACAAATGAAACGACATATATGCACGCAAGCTTAACCGGAATAGCTAGAGGCAACAGTGTACACAAAACGAGAACGAGCAGCACAAGGCTACTAGCAACATCTGTGTTAATCATGACGCGCCGACGATCCAACCGATCCACTAAAGCTCCTGCGAATAGGCTAAATAGAAGAGGCGCTATCAGTGATGAGAAAAACGAAAATCCCAGGTGAGTGTATGAATTCGTCAAGCTGAAAACGTAGATTGGCACCGCAACACGGGTAAAGTAACTGCCGAAGGTAGAGATTGATTGACTAATCCACAGATTGCGGAAGTTCGCATTTTGCAACAACGAGCGGTACGTAATTGGTTTGACGACGTTGGATTCCGCAGGGTTGTCTTGTGGTAACGCATCGAAATATGCGACAGGTATTGCTATCTGATCAACACCAGCAGCATGGCTTACCGGCATCACATCAGCATCTATGTCGACAACCTCAGCATCTGCAAGTGTCTGCGGATCGCTACAGTTGATTGCAGCGTTTCCGTAAGGCGTCTTTGTGGCGTTAAGGACAGTGGTATTGTACGATGGTGCTGCCGTATTTTCCGGCTGACTTGCTTGTTCCCAAATAGCTCGACATTCACAACACGTTGCAATGTGAAAGCCAAGCTCGGGAAAACCCTGTCTAGGAGTGCCAGGGGTAGCGCCATAACGAAGCAGGAGATGTGCCTGGCTACAAGTCAACATAGAAAACCATCCTAGTTAGTGCGTTGGCCTAACAAGACAAGTCTGAACCAGCAACGGTTGACAGCTGAAGAGGAGATTTTAGTTGGGGGTACACAAATCAGTGTAGAAAGAAGTACCAGTGTAAGGAAGCGGCTATAGGTAATTTATTCCCATTTTCCGTTTTCGTATGTTAGCGAATCGGGCGTTGTTGTTCCGACAGAGGCAATCTGGACATGTGCAATGATGGTTTGCCACTTCATAATAGGGGTCCTTTCCAACTCGTGGTGTAAAGGTTGGTTAGCAGGAAACCCCTCAACTCCGCTCTTGCCCGACTAGCGAACTGTTTCCTTACACTGGTACTATCAGCGGATCATGCAAGAACCAGCGTTGATGCTGGGACATGCCGCTGATCTGGAAGCCAGCTAGCCAACCGGCGGTTGGTAGCTGCGAGAACGGAGCGCGCCGCAGCTTCGGCAACACTACTCCGTACAAATGTCGTCCCAAGCACATGCTCCTGGGAAGCATCTTGATATGTTACATAGACCGTAACAACTTGGCGAGGACCAAACGCCGCGCACTGGACGCCGGCAAGCTCAAGCGGAGCTAGCGGCGCGAACATCGCATTCATGGCGGCAACAGTTGCTCGGCTTGCAGCAAGCGCAGTATCTTCACCACAGACTACGCGGCCAGTAAAGCGTTGAAGGCCATTCACCAAGTCTACCTCGAAATACACACCATCGGGCTGCTGGATTTGCTCAACCCGATCAAGCGTAATTCGGTCGCTTATAATGCTATCTGGAAGCTGGACCAGGCTGATGCGGCGATAGTCGATGCGGTAGCCAAACCGCACAACTAGCACACTTTCGATATCACGCACAATCTTTTTCGGGGAACGTCGTGGCGATGCGATAATGTGGATCTCACCGAGTTCGCTGCTTGTTTCTCGCAGCACGCGCACTTCACGAATGCCTGGAATAGTAAGCAGCGTTTCTTCAATGGTTGTTGTGTCGGGTAGGGACACAACCTTAGCGCCCTTCATCATGGAAGGCCTCCAGTATGCAGATCAGCGATAGGTGTGGGTTTGAGTTGAGTAGAACTGGTGTATGTGTTATCGGTAACCGTCTTACGGGAGAAAAACGGCACTAATATGGTAAACACACTTGCACTAGCAACGAAACATAGAATAACGCAATTTTCATCAAATTGGGTACACGGAAGAGTAGTACTTTGATACTGGTTCGGCCTAGTGCAAAGACAGGGGGTTAAATTTGCATCCCAACACATCCGTTAGCGCAATCAGGACTTGCTGCCCCGCACGCACATCTCGACCCGCGTCTGCAGAAAGCGAAATGGCTTCCGCAAGATCACACATTGCGACAATAGCGGATGGCGTATCAAAGTTATCGGCTAGTGCACGAAAAAATCGGGTCTGCTGCTCAACACCGTCAAGCTGACGCCCGCCACTTGATTGCCGACCAAGCGCCGCAGCTACCGCCTGAGCTTGTTGTTCCGCTTGCGCCACTCGCTCATCACTGTACTCGAATGGCTCGCCGTACGGGTAGCTAAGAATAGCTAGCCGTAATGCATTAGCCGATTTCATTGCCAGCACGTCGTCAACAAATACCATATTGCCCAAAGATTTTGACATTTTGGTACCGCCTAGCGCAACCAACCCTGTATGCATCCAACATCGTACAAACGGAGCCACACCAGTAGCCGGTTCGGACTGGGCTATTTCGCAGGCATGATGCGGAAAAATGAGGTCAGTACCGCCGCCATGAATATCGACTTGTGGACCAAGATATTCGGTCGCTAATGTTGAACACTCAATATGCCAGCCAGGGCGTCCCGATCCCCACGGACTATCCCATGCCGGCTCGTCCGGCGCGGACGGCTGCCACAAAACGAAATCCAAAGGATCACGCTTATTTGGGTCATCCGGATTGTTGCCCATCTCGTTGGCCATCGTCAACAATGTTTGGAGATCAGCATGGGCAATCGTCCCGAAGTCGGGATTGGAGGCAGCGTGGTAGTACACGGTTCCGTTGCTGACATACGCGTGTTCTAGCTCTACCAGCTTCGCAATCGTTGTCTGCATTTGAGGGATAACGCTGGTAGCCCGCACATAATACTCGGGCTTGGACACGTTGAGCCGCGCGAGGGAATCGAGATAGCGCTGTGTTTGTTGCTCGCCCAACACTTGCCAATCAACACCGTCTCGACGAGCACGCTCAAACAGCGGCTCGTCAATATCGGTCACATTTTGCACATAGCGCACGCGCAAACCCTGACTTTCCAGGTAGCGCCGAAGGGTATCGTACACAACACCAACGCGCGCATGGCC
>JASKZZ010000525.1 GCA_030147335.1 Herpetosiphonaceae bacterium
TGGTAAGGTTCGCGGTAAGGTTGAGCACGTAGCATAGCAACGTGCCCCTCAGCTATCAACACATCACGCCTCCAAGGAGCAGGACATGATTGCATCAATGACTAGCGCCATCGACACAACTTCAGTTTTTGACCTTATCGCTGATGTGCCGGGGCACTTCCTACAGGTAAAGCGCACAATGATTCATTTGAGCCACGCCTTGGAAGAGGAAGCCGCGCGCGCAGCCAAACCTTGTCGCATGTTTGTTGGCTTTCAGCGTTTCTCGTTATTTGCTAAAGAGATCGAACGCTACACGCGCCTGGCCCGATACTACGACGGCTGCGTTATTTTTGGTGTCGCGGATCAGCCGGCACCACAGATTCCCGGCGTAATCGCAGTTGAAATCGCGCCCGACAGCCCGTTAGCAAAAGAATGGTTCGTTGTTGCCGACGGTCCAAGCTTTGGATCGGCGTTGCTAACAGCCGACACAAATGAGTTTGCCGCGCGATCACGACAATTCCTTGGCATATGGAGCGCCGAGCCGTCACTGGTTCGCGCAGCTAGCGTTAGATTAGCTACGGCTTTGGAACTGCCATCACCGACATGGGATATTGATGTGGCAAGTACACTTCGCAGCTTTGCCACAATCTCCAATCAGATGCTGGCGCATCACGAAGAACGGACACTGTTGACGAAGTAGCTAACCTGGTGCTACAGGTATTTACCGGGACATCTAAAGCTACACCTACGTCCAACATTTTGTTATTTGTCGCTGACCCCCAGCAGCTTTTCCTCTCAATACCTAAAGCTTCGCCAAGATATGTTTGGCAGACCGAAGTTTTGGAAAACCCTTGGCTCAACAAGCCGCTCCCGCATGCTGCTAAATGTCCTTTCCCACAAACTCTTCTTAGTTTTCTCTCAGCATCTATTTAGGACGCATTAAGATCATGGCGTTACGATGCATATGTGCTTCCGCAAGGAGCGGCGCGTTGAAGGCTATGACGCTTGGGGGAGGGTCGTAGTTTTTAACGCGTCGCTGCTGCTTGTCGACGAATGCCGGTTAGCTTCTCCTATTCCTCCTGCAACGTAGGATCAACATCTCGCACCTTTGTTTATACACCCAGTTATGTAATTCACATCATCGTTCCAATCCCCACTACGTCGAACCGACTTAAGCAGGCAGACGCAGATTTCCGACAGCACGTTCGGGGGCAAGAGTCAGCGCATGGAATTGTTGAACAAGTGGCGTAGATATGTGTTCCAGGCTGCCGTCGGTGTTTAGCTGCGACTCATACAGCCCCAGCTCGATCAGATACTTGTGCCAGGGAAGCTTACCGGTGCGATAGCGCCAATCGACCATTGTTTGGAGCGGAAACCAGGTATATCCCAGCACCGGCAAGCCTGCCTCCCGTAGTTCGCGCACGGCCTGTACTGATGTTTCAAGCCAACGCTGTTTGACTCGCAGTCCATTCTTGGCGCTCGTCTCCGTAATCATTAGCGGCACGCGGTAACGCGAGTAGTAGTCGGTGATTAGCTCACGAAAGCCGGAGCCTTCTTTTTCAATCAGCTGGAAACGCAGCTCGCCGTTGGCTCCCACCGAAAGCTGCTGCGTTGACCACTGGGGATAAAAATTCAAGCCCAGAAGGTCCAACGAAATGGCGTTCTCGCGCAGCCAGCGCAGGTCGTTGTAGCTTACGCCGTTGTTGAGCAGCCAGCCAAACAGTGGATGCTGCCCATCAACCCTCCCAGTGATCCGATCATAGAACAGGTAGCCACGATGACGGCGCTCAACCGCCAGCGGCTCTAGCTCTTCGCGATCAGCGCGCACCAGACCCACCGCCTCGACGTGCACCATGATCGCCTGTAGATCGACGCTCTTCAATGCGTTGACCGTGCGAATAATGCCTTGGGCCAGCTTCATTCCGACTGCGAGGTACCCTCGTTCGCCGCGTAGATATGGCGGCCAGACCCCGCGCATCCCGCACATAAGCGAGTTGATTACCGGCTCATTCAGCGGTGTGTAGTAGCGAATACGATCACCATAACGCTCCGCCACTGCTTGCGCATATTGTGCCACAGCCTCGGGATAACGTGGACTGACAAAGGATCGTTCCAACCAGTATGGCGTGCCGTAGTGCATCAGATCAAGGATTGGCTCGAGTTTCAGCTCATCCACAATGTACGGAATGACTTGATCCGTCCAGGTCCAGTCGAAACGCCCTTGTTCCGGCTCGACACGATACCAGGGAATGCCCCAGCGGATCATGCTAGCGCCGCAAGCTTTTGCGAGCTGCAAATCACGCCGCCAATGCTCATAATGGCCCATTAGCTCGTATTCATCAAGCGCTCGCATACCGGGCCGGGTCTGCGGCACAAATGTATCCTCAATGCCGGTACACCAGCGGAAATCTGCGGCGGTAACTCCAAATGGAAGGTGTAGGCCGTTCATTCTATCCGCTTGCTCCGCTGTTGACGTGGGCTGCTGGAGCCAGTACTGCACGAACACGCTCGGCTGCTTCCGGTGATGCAAGTTCACCCACAGTTTCCTCAAGCGGCATTGC
>JASKZZ010000082.1 GCA_030147335.1 Herpetosiphonaceae bacterium
GCCGATGTTTGCAGCTGGCGCAATGGCCTTCTCGTCAGTGTTTGTGGTAACGAACTCACTCCGGCTGCGTCGGATGCAGCTGGCAACGGGTGAAAGCGCTACCAAACAAGAGGCACGCCTTCAGCCACAGCGCGTCTAGCCGACAGCAGTCAGTAACGTAAACACGGAGCGCGGGGTTTAATCCTGCGCTCCGTGTTCGTTTAAATCTATGTCTCGCTATGACTACAAAATCCACCCCGGCGGATACACGAGATACGCGGTACGGTTCGAGTGCATCCAGGCCTTGAGCAGTTGCTCACGCGGATACATGCGCCGCACCGTATCACCTTTACGAGGGTCGGCGGCAGGGTCGTTAACAATCACATCGCCTTGTTCTGTCAGCCCGACCACCACAACAAGATGGCCGTTGCTATGGCCGACCGGCGCACCCTCAAGCTCACCCGGCTTCCACCCAATACTGATAACGGAAGGTACGCGCATCGTCAGCAGCTGTTGTATATCGTCAAGCCCACGCAGCTGTAAGACATACCCTTCCAACCCAAGCGACGCTGCAAACGCTGTATTGAATGGCCAATTTCCTGTACCGCCGTACACCGCATCATACACGGCGGGAGCTACGATTTCGGGAACTGCCTCGGGCATGGTCAGTGATACTAGCTTCGGGTCAGCGGTTTGAGCGTGCCAATACCCCAAGAGCATTGTCAGCGACGTGGGCGAGCACCAAACACGCCCACCATTTGGGTACACCATCTGCGATAGCTCGGGGACTGCAAGTGGCTCGACCGCTCCTGGCACCGGACGTATCTCTGATTCGGGCACCGGCCCAATCGCAACTGCCATTGTTCGCAGCGCGGGCGTCAGCCCACCCTTCCCATGCAGCACAACACGCCATTCAAGCGCCTGTGCCGAATGTTTGAGCATAAACGTGTCGGTTGCAACCTTGCCGTCGGCATCTTCTTGATCTTCAACACTATGACGTAGGTCGGCATCACTTGACCACCAGCCTAGATGATACCAGCCCGTCCAGCGACCATCGCACTCGGCACGGAGCAATATTTCAACTGCGGTCCCCGATGGGGTATCAGTCTGCCACGATGGCACAGCCTGCGTCCATTCTTCTGTTCGACAACGTGCCGATACAGTCCCGATAGTTGCATTGCCGGAAAGAATCAGACCTTGGCTGGGGTCGTGGACAATTTCGGTTGAGCATTCAAGATCGGGGGATGCATGCCAACGAAGAAGTGAAGGCGGCAGTATCGACATAACACACCTTTTCGTTAATTTAGCGTTTGTATCTAAAGGGCATTATAATTGATGAAGTCCGGAAACACCTTCCCCAGATAATCCCGGCGCATAGCTGGTACAAAGTATGCGCTCATGCAATAAGGAACTTTGTATGTCTGCAACTCGTGTCTTGATCGCAGAAGATAATGAGCTTGTCTCGCTCACGCTGGAAGAACAGCTGTCAAATCTCGGCTATACCGTTGTTGGAGTAGCGCGCACCGGCGCCGAGGCCGTTCGCATGTGTATTCAGCTTAGCCCCGACATTGTTATTATGGATATGCAAATGCCCGAAATGAACGGCGACGCGGCGGCGCAGCAGATCACCAAGCAGCATCCGACGCCCGTTATCATGCTAACGGCCTACAGTGACACGGACCATGTCCGCAAAGCAGAAACGTCGGGCGCGTTGGCCTACTTGATTAAGCCCGTCAATCCGGAGGAGCTACCGCCGACAATTGACGTAGCAATTGCACGATTCCGCGAAACACAGCGCCTCCGCGAAAAAGTGGACGAGCTGCAAGACACGATTGATTCGCGCAAGATCATCGAGCGAGCCAAGGGCATTCTGATGCAGCGTCGTAACATCGGTGGCGAAGAAGCGTATGAGCTGATGCGTCAGTGGGCGCGCGACCGCAATGGCAAAATCAAGGATATTGCCCAGGCAATTGTTGACGCGGAGTCGTTGCTTTCTTGACGTAAACAGCCGCTCCTTGACGCACCGTAGTAGCTGTGTGATAATACTTTTGTAATGCTCGACACAGCGATGCCACGTTGTTGGTATCCGCGAAGGACGCAGCGCATGCGACAATCGCCAGCACCAAGCAGGCTGTTTTGAGGGGCGGCACAGACAAAAGCTCTGTGGCCGCCCCTTGTGTGTTTCATGCGGAACAAATTGGTAGCAGTCGGCATGTTGGACTTTGTACGGCCTAGGTAGACGAGGAGGTTTAGCCATGCACTCGGACTTGATCAACAAGATTGAAAAAGCCAAACGGTACGCGCAAGAACCAGAGCGCTTTACTATTGAGCATATTGAGGCGCGCTTCCGTGGAGGAAGCGATCACATGATTACCCTCAAGAATAATACATGGTCGTGCGACTGCAATTTTTTCAATTCCTGGCAAACCTGTAGCCATATCATGGCCGTCCAACGTCTTCTAGCCCCGATGCTAAGCAGCGATGCCCGTAAGCCGGGCGGGCCGGAGTATGTTAGTGAGCAATTGCTCGAAGCCGCCGGATAATAGCTAGCTCCATATGATCTGCGGCCCACTGCATCTACTCAGTGGGCCGCATTATTTATTTATGTCAACATTGATTATTGCCCATCGCGGCGCTTCTGCGGAAGCACCGGAGAACACAATGCAGGCGTTCAAGCTCGCTCAGCAGCAAGGCGCGCAGATGCTGGAGCTTGACGTACATGGAACCGCCGATGGCGAGATCGTAGTTTTTCATGATGCGACAACCGAGCGCTGGAATGGTCAGCAACGGAGCGTGGTTGAGCTAACGCTAAGCGAGATGCAGCAGCTCGACATTGGGGGAGAGCGCGTTCCAACGCTTGCTGCCGTATGTGAATGGGCCCGTGGCACGCAGCTAGCCCTGAATATTGAGATCAAAGCTCCCGAGATCGAAACACGTGTAGCGCATATTGTGCGTCAACACGAGCTTAGGGAGCGCGTGATTGTTTCGTCGTTTAACCAACGTGTGCTGGAACAGATG
>JASKZZ010000011.1 GCA_030147335.1 Herpetosiphonaceae bacterium
TTTTGTTCGACATAAACAATCAGCTAGTGGAAGGAAACTCCATATGCAGTATCGCACTTTTGGACGGCTAGGCTGGCAGGTCAGCGAGATTGGCTACGGTATGTGGGGCATGGGTGGCTGGACCGGCTCAGATGACGAGCAATCGCGGCAGTCGCTGCAACTCGCCGTTGAGCTTGGCTGTAACTTTTTCGATACAGCCTGGGGCTACGGGAAGGGGCATAGCGAGGGCCTGTTGGGCGATCTTGTGCGTGCTAATCCTGCTACTCGGCTGTACACCGCCACCAAGATACCGCCCAAAAACTTTATCTGGCCGTCGCGGCGTGAGTTTTCGCTTGATGAAACATTTCCACCGGAGCATATTCGCGAATATACCGAGAAAAGCTTACAAAACATGGGACTTGAGCGGGTGGATTTGCAGCAGTTTCATGTGTGGGAGGACGCCTGGGCACAGGACGAGCGTTGGCAGCGGGCGGTCGATGATCTTAAGCGCGAAGGACTGATTGGCGGTATCGGTATCAGCATTAACCGATGGGAGCCGACAAATGTGTTGGAAACGCTGCGAACGGGGCTGATTGATTCGGTTCAAGTTATTTACAATATTTTTGATCAAGCGCCCGAGGACGAGCTATTCCCGCTGTGTCGTGAGCTTAATATTGCTGTGATTGCGCGCGTGCCGTTCGATGAAGGATCACTGACAGGTACGTTGACCAAGGATACCCGCTGGCCTGAAGGAGACTGGCGCAACACATATTTTGTGCCGGAAAATCTTAATGCCAGTGTCGAGCACGTCGATGCGTTGAAGCCATTGGTGCCGCAACGTATGACAATGCCCGAGATGGCGTTGCGCTTCATTCTGGCGAACCAAGACGTGGCGACAATCATCCCTGGCATGCGCAAGGAGCAGCATGTACGTTCCAATATTGCCGCAAGCGATGGTCAGCAATTATCGAGCGACTTGGTAACGCAGCTAGGCAGCCATCGCTGGGATCGCGAACCGACCGAGTGGTCACAGTAGAAACAGGTTAGCCGCGTGGAACGAATACGCGTGGCTGAGAATGTCGGGTAAGCAATATGATCACCGTTTGGTTAGGAATCGGCTTATCTCAACTGGATTTGTATCAGGTGGCTATCATCGACATGACGGGCGCTGGTTATTAAGCTAGAGCATGTACGAGCGCCGATCGTAGTAGCTGGCAGTGACTGGGGGGTGGCTGTCATCTGCTTCACGATTGGTGCCGTACTCATTTATACGGTACCAAAGCTGACGGGTTGATTGTTCATTGTCAGTGTATGGTAGACAACAACGCCGAGGGGGTGGGCAACCGGTTAAGGTCGTCCACCCCCTCGTCATGTTCATCAGTCCCTAAAAGTAATCGTCACGGAGTACGCCGTCGAAGCACCCGGTTGACAGGCAACAATGTTTGAAAGCGGCGTCCCGATTGGCATGGACATAGATCGTTCCTGCCAAGCTTTTCTGTCAGCTCTTTGTCGGCGTGAACCACGCGTTGCCCACGCTTGACATGTGTTTCGGACGGGAATCCTTTACGGCGCTTACTGCTGCGCTCGAAAGGAGTGGAGGTCGTCGAAGGGCTGTTGCGGTCGCATGATCGCACCTCCTTAATTGCATAGTGTTTGCGGTCTCGTTCGCTTGACCAGCGTAGCATATCACAATGCCGCACTCGCGGGAAGACCATTGTATCCTCGTTGCGTGCCGCCACACTGTGGCAGTGTACACTTAGTGGATAACAAATTTGAACGAAAGCATACTGTGGTCAGACGCTCCGTCGTTGACAAATACCCGCTGCTGTACCACGTGGCCACCCCGCACATATACTCGATCCAGCTCATGACCACGCACTGCCTTGATACCTGGAGGAAACCGCACATGAGTCAGGCCAATACTCTCGGCAACGCTTTCTAAGATTCGCACCCGTCCTTGCTCCCATGTGTTGAAATCACCGACAAGAATAATCGGGCCGAGATGATGACGGAGCTGCTCTTCAAACTGAAGCATCTGGGCAAGAAAAGGCCGTCGTAGGCGAAAGTTGATCCCGTGGCTGTTCAGTACAAGGAGCGATTCTTCCGAGCTGCAATCCTGTTGATCAATGGGATAGTAGGTACACATGGCCATTTTAGGTGTTCGAGTTACCGGTTCCAGGTAGCGCGACAGCAAAAACAAGGTCTTGATTGAACGGACGGATGAGACGGTACACACGCCCGTCGGCGCTTCCTGATTTGGCCGTGTATAAAAACTGACTGCCATGCCAGCGTCCCGACCGGAGAAAATCGCGCGATGCGAGCTTTCCAGCACTGGATCATGACGAAATTCTTGGAGCAAGATCAGGTCGGCATTAGCTGTTCGCTCGGATAGAACGTCGTAATAGCGCTCGCGCCGGCCCTTAAACGTATTCCAAACATCTATTTCAAGCGGCACGCCCCGAGAAAAGAACGGCTGCTGGGCGTTGGCGGCGATTGGGATAAACTCTAGCCCTTGCGATGGCTGCTCAGGCCGTAGCCGATACGCAAGGTCTGTTATGCGGCGCTGTACAAACGCGCTGACATGCGACATCGGTGCTTTGCGTGCTAGTGGATGATTATGTTTCATAAACGACCATATTGGATGGGCAAATCGCACACGGCCCGATACAGAACGTAGCATTGAGTGCAGTAATTATGCCAGAGATTTCTCAGAACATCACCGAGATGGACGTAGCCAGTTTCAGGGGCGAGCTGATAGGCGAGCATTATAAACTCAGCTAACCACGACCGGTCGTGTCGTTTGTTGAATGCACGGGCCGTTATCTGCATAATCGTTCCTTTGCTACGCACATTGTACATGCAAGGCGGTATCAAAAAGTGCAAACAACCGACAAGAAGGATGAAGGGCAATGTCACTGAGGAAGTTGGCGCGGATGCTGCAACGGTTACAGTGTTGCAGCATCCGTACTTGGTGATCAATGGCGCTTTATAGTTGATGCCAGTTCACCGTTGTTGCTTTTCGCACCAAACGGCGTACACGTGTGGCTTCAAGCAAGGCGACGAAGCGCTTAACAAGCCGTGATACCCGTGACACAAAGGCAGCTATGGCGGTTCCAAGCATTGAAAGGAGGCTGACTGCTGTTGAAATTGTCTCGATCAGTTCACTTTCTAGCTGAGTACGAAGGTTGGGATTCCACAAAACACCCATCGTCCACTGCGCGCACCAATACATTATGATTCCGAGGCCGACGGCAACAGCAAGAACCAGCACAACTGCGCAAAGCCAGGCGAACAGACTCGCGCGTTGACGATCGGATTGTCTGACAAAGCTAGCCGGAGTACGTGATCCGGCAATCAGTTCGCGCCAAATTTCGGCTTGACGCTCAAGATTGCTGACAAAGCGCTCCGCATGTGCTGGATTTGCAACCCAGCGCTGCTTGCGGTTGTTCCAGGTCCATGCTTGCAGGCTTGCATTGAGCAGATCACGAACTTCCTCGCTTTGCAGCTGTGCCACAACATCCATCCGTTGTTGAAGCTCTCGCACACGGTACGAGCGAAGTAACTCCTTCGCGGCGCGTCGTCCGCTCCCAAACGCTTCATCATTTGGCGACGCCATCGCCCAGCACGTGTCGGCGAAGCTGCCGCCATACGTAAACGCGCGTCCAAGCTCATCTGACCGACCACTCAACTGGATCTGAATGTCCTGGGTCCAGTATTCCAGGCTGCTATGAATGGATCGAAGCTGCTGGTCGTTGAGTGGTATTGCGATGAGATCAGGTAGTGCTGGTGGCTGAAGTTCAAGCGCTTCACACAAATCGTTGACGCGCCGTACAGCTACGGCGAGACGCTGCGACTGATCCAGACCTTGATTTGCGAACGAAAGGCGCTGAAGTGTGCGTGGATGGGCTGGGCGAGGTACGCGCTGCGGCATCCGTCGCAGGCGTCCAAAAAGTTCAGAAATGGTCCAGCCCAGCGTAAGTGCCTGTTGAAGCTCATCGGTAGTTGGAATGTGAGATGTTTGTACATCAAGCGCGCTCATTCTTTTGTCCCTCTCTTGCTCAAAGAAATTACTCGGGTTCAGTGTCGGTGCTGTGCGGGATAGGCGCGTTCTCCATCCTCTGCCGTTATGTTTGTATTTCGGCTGTAGCTCCATGATAAGGGATGGCTGTGACAACCAGCGCCACATTCCCTACGACTTGTAGTCGATGTACAACCTGTGGTGTTAATGCAAAGTGGAGGAGCCGAGGCACACAATCACTCGCTGCAATCATTCGATTAAATACAAACGCCACGAACCTCATGGGTAGCGCGGCGTTTGGCTGTACTCCATCGGGCGCAACAGACGCGGTAGCTAGGCAGCGATGTTGTACGCGACCGTAAGGTTCGGCGAGTTGCGCAATGTTTGGTAAACCACGCAATAGCGCTCGGTGAGTCGGAGCAACGTGTCAAGCTGCTCCTGATTGGCGTCGGTGTCCAGATGGAACTGTAAGCGGATGGCTTGCAGACCAACCGGCGCGTCTTTGGCCACGCCGAGCGTGCCGCGAAAATCCAGATCGCCTTCAGCCACCACGCGGCCATCACGAATATCCACGCCAATCGCGGTAGCG
>JASKZZ010000456.1 GCA_030147335.1 Herpetosiphonaceae bacterium
GGTCGCACCAAATCCACCCTTGCGGTTGAGAATATGAACTTTGTCACCCTGTTCAAGCTGCTGTAACTCAACCCAGCCACGCGCGGTCATAATGCGATGATCGCCGGTGGCACGAATGTAGTACCCTTCCTTGGTCTGCAGGCGATACACCTGTTTTGTTCCGGTGCGGAACACATGCGAGGCTGTAGTCGTCGTTGTATTGTGGCCGAACCGACCGTCAAGCACAACGTCTACGTTTCCGCCACGGTCGAAAAGCTCTCTGGCTCGAACTAAGCCGTTAGCCGTTGAGATTAAGGTGTCGCCGGTGACGCATGGGTTTGTGCAGATCAGCGGTGAGAAATAGTGGCTGTTGCTCATCTTGTTAGCACGGTCGATGAACCACAGCCCCGGCTCGGCACTGGCCCACGCGCTCTCGATGATCGTGTTCCACAGCTCACGCGCCTTGACGGTTTTGTGGACGTTGATCGGCTTGCCTGCTGCGCGCCACTTTTCAAGGTCGCCGTCCCAGTCATCGGTGTAGCCCGGCGTTTGTGGATCAGGAAAGATCAGGTCCCAGTCCGCATCGGCTTGCACTGCTTCCATAAACGCGTCGGTCAGTCCAACCGAGATATTGGCATTGGTGATTTTACCGGCCTCGCGCTTAGAGTTGATAAAGTTCAGCACATCGGGATGCCATACATTGAGGATCAACATCAGCGCGCCGCGCCGTGAGCCACCCTGCTCGATCAAGCCTGTGACAAATGAATACAAACCACCCCATGAGACCGAGCCGCTTGATCGTCCGTTCACGCCTTTGACATAGGCGTGCTGTGGTCGCAGCGTTGACAGGTTAATGCCGACGCCACCGCCACGCGACATAATCTCCATCATCTGTGACAGCGTATCCACAATGCCACGGCGCGAGTCTTTAGGGCTTGGTATTACGTAGCAGTTGTAAAATGTTAACTGCTGCTCGGTTCCGGCTGCGGTAAGGATGCGGCCACCGGGCACGAAGCGCCAATCGTCAAGCAACCAGCGAAACTTCTGCTCCCACTCGATCTGCTTTGGGGAGGCAGTTTCAATCGCTGCAATACCGCGAGCGACACGGTCCATCATCTGGCCCGGCTCGGTTTCCAACGGCTTGTCTACGTCCTCAATGCCTTGCTCAGTGATGGTTCCGTCGCGCAGCTCAATTGTGACCTGGCCTTTGGCAAGGCTCAACACCGTGCCAATCTCGCGCTGACGTGTTTTTTGATTAACACACACAATCACCGTGTCACCCGCACTAAGCGACTTTTTGGTCATATCCTTAAGTGCATATCGATCAAGGAATATTTTCTCGCCAAGTTCGTTGAGGGGAGACGAGGAAGTACTATGTCCATTGCCATTACGTTTTGCTGCCTGCCGTTGATCCGTCGTTGCCATGCCGCTCCTCCTGTTTCAACCGATAATCCGTGGTTGATGTAAAACGTTATGTCGTATTAGGAAATATTGAGATTTCGACGATACTTAGAACATAATGCTATATATAGGTGTTTTATAACGAAACAAGTCCTATATCTAGGTATTCCCATGCTAGCACAGATTTTAGAAATGTGTCAAGGCAGAGAAGATGACGAGAAGCTTGCAAAAAACACTATACACTCTCGTACTATGCGTTAAGTGCAAAGATCGCATAGAGATGCTGTACAACGGGGTTTTCCACAGGTATAAAATGTAGCGTAGATGCGTGTGTTCATCGTGTAGCGGCGTCATTTAGCGCGATGTTAACAGACCAACAACATAGGCTTAATCGACTTGATCTCCTAAATCTAGGCTGGTTGTCCCCATGTTGTCCACTAAATGTGGATAACAGCCCAAGATTTGTAGGATCAAAGCTGTCGATATTGCCAGACAGCGTTATAATTATGCAAAGCACAAAGATGTACACGCAAGGATAGAGCTACCAATATGGTTTTGTTTTCGCCGAAGCGGCATGCCGCAATTAGAAGGCGGGAGTAGGGCGAGCATGGCAACACAACAAACACTAGCTATACGATGCGAATGGTGCAGCTTTGCCGATGGATTAGCCGTTGTCGGGGAGCATGTGCATCTCACCAACGCGCAAGTTGCAATGGAACATGTGGTTGGACGCTGTCTTGAATGTGGGCAAACAACGGCGCTGGCGCAGTGGGGCCGCGATCTACGCTTTAGCTACAAGGCTATCGAGTACAAGCGTATGTTTCGACGCTCGACCTGGGTAGCAGTGTACAACGTGATTTGCGCCTGGTGCGGCTCCAAAGCAACCGAACCCGCTGAGATCAACGTCACCGTTGCAAATCCTGTCAGCGAACGGTTCCGCTACGACTTGTATGGCTGCCAAACGTGCAACAAGGCAACAGCTATTTCCTATCTAGGCGAGGTGCGAACACATTGTGCCGAGCGTGATGATGTGTACCGCGCGCTGTGGTATCTCGACCCTGAGTAAATTATGGATGACGGCCTTAGATGGAAGGATGCGAACCTCAGTTCTTCTACGCGCAATACCCTACCATACAGGCCCGATTGTTGCGGCTAACGAGTCATGCTACAATGCGGCCCACGACCAAATTCCGTCTGGACGTGGTCGTGTGTTTTCACGTTTTTGAGTGCAAAAATCTAGTTTTGGGTGCGTGTTTTGGGTGCGTGTTTTGGCATTCAGCCACGTTCAGCGCCTAAACGGAACGAATGAAGGAGTCTGCGTATGGCTATCGAATCGGAGCCTCGAAACGCAGGGAGGCGCATCATTACCCAGGAAGAAGCGGAAGCGATTGCGGCAAAAGCGCGTCCCGATCAACAGCCCCCGGTTCGCAAACGGCGGATCAAGGTTACGCGGCGTGAAGCGCTCGTTTATGCGCTGGCCGGCTCGGGCGCGTTGGCGCTGGCAACGGCTGGTGCGGGTCTGGTGCAGCCCGACCCGAACAACGACCCGACACTATCGGCAATTACGCCAGATGTGATCAAGCAAAATGTGCCGGGCGGCTTTGCTTATCCTCGCTTCAAAGAAGGCGAATTCGGCGGGCGGTTTACTTTAGCTCGGAAAGCGACGGACTACACGACAGAGATGGAGCCGGACCTGAATGCAACTGGTAAGTTCTACATTGTTAAGGTTGCAGAACCGGTTCCTGGTGCAGGTGGCGAAACACCCGCACAGCAAGGGATTCAAGCAATCTATCAGGTGTGTACGCATCTTGGCTGCTTGATCCCGTATCAGGCGGCGGAAAACCGCTTTATCTGCCCATGTCACGGCTCGACCTTTGAGCGCAACAGTGACTTCGTTCGTGGACCTGCGGCGCGTAACCTGGATCAGTTTGAGCTTGAGGTCAGCCCCGAGGGCGTAATCATAGTGAACACTGGTCGGCGTATACAAGGCGCGGTGGCGGATTAGGTGCGATTGAGCAGGAAAGTAAACGTGGGTTCTGTGCGTAGACAAGACATTAGTACGTTTCTAGAATGGAGAGAGTATGGCGACTAGGCCAGTTCGACGGCCAGATGGGCCGGTCCAGCGTCTAAAAGGCGCATTGGTCGAGGCAAGCCGGTCAATTTTTCCGTCGATGGGCGCCGCTGAGTGGCGTTCGGTCATCCGAGGCGAGGCCGCGCCACGTCCAAATCCGCGCATGCGTGTGCATACCAACAGCTTTTGGTATCACATTCGACCACGCGCACTGCCGTTGGAAGCAACGGCATGGTATTACACGTTCGGCTTGGGCTGGATGTCGTTCTTTTTCTTTGTGCTCGAAGCGATTACCGGCGCGATCTTGATGGTGTATTACACGCCATCGCCGCTGGTAGCCTACGCAGACATGCAGAAGATCATCAGCGACGTGCCGTTGGGCCGTTTGCTGCGTAATATGCACCGGCTCGGCGCACACGTCATGGTCGCCGTCGTCATCTTGCATATGCTGAGGACGTATTTTACCGCCTCGTATAAAGCGCCGCGTCAATTTATTTGGGTCACAGGCATGATCCTGCTGATTATGACGCTGGTGCTGTCGTTCTCCGGCTACCTCCTTCCATGGGATCAGCTGGCGTACTGGGCGGTGACGATTGGCTCATCGATGGCCGAAGCAGCGCCGCTGCTTGGGAGCGCCACGAACTTGCTGCTGCGTGGTGGTGTTGATATCGGCGCGGGAACGTTGCTGCGCTTCTACCTGCTGCACATTTTTGCGCTGCCGATGCTGACGATTATTTTTATCAGTATGCACTATTATGCTGTGCGCAAGCAGGAAATCTCGCCGATCCACGAGCTGTTCGCGCCCGATAATCCGCGCGGCTGGGGCAAGCCCACCAAGCGTAAGGTTCCGTTCTTACCGGATCAGGTCTTTTTCGAGATCGCGTTGATTCTGCTGCTGACGTTTGCGTTTGTTGCGATCAACTATTTCTTCTGGGACGCGAAGCTCGAAAGCCATGCCAACCCCGGCGTAACGCCGCAGCACACCAAAGCGCCCTGGTACTTCCTGTGGCTGCAAGGTATGCTCAAATTCGGTGATAAGCTTGTCTTCGGCCTGCTGCTCGGCCCGCTTGTGCTGGTCGTGCCGATCCTGCTGCCGTATCTTGACCGCAACCCGTCACGACGCTTTGCCGACCGCAAGGTTGCTCTAGCCGGCGGCGTGTTGTTCTTGGTCTACTTCGGCTTTGTCAGCTATGCTGGTCTGCCGGAGTATGGCATTCAGCAGAGTGGTAGCCAGGAACTGCTGACCGAGTTTGTGCCGATCGAGGGCGAGGGTATCGTTGACGAGACCAGTTGGAGCGCGCTGCCCAATACGCCGGTGGTGTTCGAGGTCAAGGCCACGATTGGCGGCGACCCGACGACCCGCTTGATCGACAACCAGGGTAATCCGGTGCCGATGGAAAGCATATCGGAAGAAGCGCGTGAGTTGTTCCATGAGTTCGAGACCGCTGTTTTGCACTGGGTCGAGATCGACAATCGATTCCGCAACCCGACTGCAACACTGGCAATCGAGCCGTGGACCTATCTCCAGCGTGAAGAAGCCGGAGAGTCACAAGTCGTGATTGGCGAGAATGGTCAGCCCGAGATTGCAATCAAACGCGCCACCGTCACGCTGATCTTTGAGTCGACTGATGTCGATGAAAATGGTGTGGTTACTTCACGTAAGAATGCCCGTAACGAGCAGGAATACAGCACAAGCCAGCAAACTGACTTCCTGCACCGCGACTCGCATCACGACCAGCTTGAAGACAAGGCTTCCGCTCCGCGGCAGGCGAGCCGCTAGTGGAACTGTGCGGAGCGCGTTCGCAAGAACGTGCTCCACGCATTAGCTAAGGAAACACAATGACTCGAAATATTTTGATCGCCACAATTTTCTCGCTGGCTACTGCGGTCTTGCTGGGCATCATCTTTATTGGTGAAAGCCGACGCCTGCCCGAAGCAGATGCGGCAGTTGTTGCGGAGCGAATTGAGCGTGGCGCTCGCGATTATGAACAGTATTGCGCCTCGTGTCACGGTCTTGCCGGTCAAGGCCAGGTTCAGGCTGGCGCGCCACAAATCAACAATATTGTCTACCGCTACATGACGCCGGGTGCGGACGGCAACGCGCCGTTCGACGCTCAGAACGGAATCAAGGAAAAGTACGGCACAATTCGCAACTACATCGAGGCGACGCTGTACTCAGGCATTCGTGGCGCGCCAATGCCAGCTTTTGGCGCACAAGGTACGCTGCGCCAGGATCAGATTGAGAATATTACTACCTATGTGTTGTCGTGGCGCACAAACGCTCAAGAGGATCAGTTGCCGGAAGCAGCGCTGGTAGCGGCAAATCTTGAAGCAACGCGCCTAGCGCCAACCGCTGACCCAAATGCTAATCCGGTCAGCCAGGGCCAGATTGTGTTTGCCAACAAGGGCTGCAACGGCTGCCACAACATGAACGACCAGAAGTCGGCGGCACAAGCACCAGGCCTTGGCGGTTTGTTCCAGCCGGGTGGCACGGCAGCGTTTGGTGAGCAGCTGCCCAACGGACGCCCGGTTAACGACGAGAACGTTAAGGACTGGATTATCAAGGGCACAGCGCCCTACCTGAACGAGCATATTGAGCCGCTTGATGGCGAGACGTATGGCCAAATGCCTGGCTTCGCAATCAGCGATGAAGAGTACGAGGCAATCGCGGTTTGGCTCAAGGCGCATAACCGCGACGGCTCGCTGACCGAGGAAGCGCAGCAGCTGCAGCAGCAGGGCGCGCAGCAAGACGGTCAGGATGGCGCGCCACGCATCGAACGCACGACGGTTCCCACAGGTGTGCCGAATAATCCGGCTGCACCAAACTCGCCGGCTGGCCCAGGCTCAACAGCTACACCCTAGCCGTTATATGGCGCAGGTAGCGAACAAGACGCTGCCTGCGCCTCAACTGTAGGTAGGAGATATGCTCGCACGATTTCCACTTTTTCGCTTCGCAGACCGCCGCGATGTGCTGCTGTTTACTGCGCTAGGCCTTGCTGTTCTTGGCTTTTCGGTAGTGTGGTCGCTCTTTTTGGCGAATCTGCCAATCCCCTTGATTGGCCAGAACGGCTTTTTGCTTCTGGCGGTTATTGCTTTTTCGGTGCTTGCAGCACTGATACCGTTCTTCCTCTGGGGACGTACTGAGACGCGACCACTTGCACGCGCGCTTGTGCGCTTTGGTTTAGCGCTACAAATCTTTGGCATTTTGATCACGCCTATCGGTTTGTACTACGCTACCAATCCGGTGGTATCGGTACCGGTTGGCTTTGCATCGTTTCTGACAATGTTTTTTGGCGTCTTTATCGCAGGGTTTGCCGGCAATATGATTGCTCCGCCACGCGCGTAGCAACTGTTTGTGGTATAACAAACCTCCTCTCGCTCTATGCCAGAGGAGGTTTGTGCTGTTTCTGACTTATACTGGTTGGCACATTGAAACATTTGTGAAAAAGACATACAGCCTGCAAAAGAATTGTTTATAACGTAGTAGAATATGCGTGACTAAAATCAGCAAATGGATGATATAGGAGGCTTGTTTGGCTCGACGATATGTGCGACTACTGCTCGCTTTGGCGCTTGTGCTGACAGGATGCACGACCTCGCAGCGGGGTATTCCGGCGCTGAATGCGACGGCAGGACCGGAGAATGCAGTTGCGCGGATTACGTACCGTGACGGTACAACAGAGTATATTAGCCGAGCGACGCTTGAGCAATTTCAGGAGCTTTTTGGCGGCCCTGAGCAGACCGCGCCTGCCGAGCCTGTGCTCAACGAACTTATTTCCCGTCAGTTGCTGCTGCGTCAGGCGCGTAACGCCGATGTGACGCCGGCTGCGCAAGAGGTTGAGCAATTTGTGGCAAATGTGCGGTCAAACCCGCAGGCATGTGGCAGCCGGGTGCAAGCGCCTCCACCGGGGCCGGGTGAAGATACGCGTGCATATTTCGATGAGTGCGCGCGAGCATTTGGCTTTGCCGACGGCACGGGATTTCGTAACTTCCTCGCAGAGCAACTGACGATTAACGCGATTTCAAGCCGTGAGGCCGAGAAGGATCAGATCAGGTCAGCGCATATTTTGTGGCGCAGCGAGGAAGGTAATCCACAAAAGTCGCAGGATGATTACGCCAAGGCATTGGAAGCGTATCGTCAGCTTTGCGGCTCCGAGATCGACGTAAACGCGCAGCCACGTTGTCGCGATGAGATCGACTTCCAAGGATTGGCGCGACAGCTTTCGGAAGAGCCGGGCGCGGAACAAAGCGGAGGCGAATTGCCGCCGTTCAACCGTCAGGGACTGACCGAGGACGGTTCGCCGTTTGATACGACGTTTGTGAGCCAGACATGGGCGCTTGAGCAAGCGTTTGAGGAGCGGGGCGTTGGTATCAGCTTGCCGTTTGAAACACAGTTCGGATGGCATATTGTCAAGGTGCTTGATCTGGTAGCATCTGCCGAGTCGGGACAGCGCTACCGCGATGATGTACTACAACGCGCGCGCGATGCGTCGGTGGCCGATCTTCAACAGCCGGAGCAGGGACCAGTCCCGCTTATTGGCGTTGCCGAGGTGTTGGTAGACCTGCCGCAGCCACCCGCAGTGCCGACAATTGAGCTGCCGGTGCCGGAGGAAACCGCGACCCCCGAAG
>JASKZZ010000148.1 GCA_030147335.1 Herpetosiphonaceae bacterium
TATCTTGATTCTTCGGTACCGACCCTACCTCGATTTGTTCGCCAGAGCATGTTGGTCATGGTTGTTATGCTGCTGGGCGCATTGTTTCCAGCAGCCTCCGTTACACGAGCAGCCGTTCCATTTACACCAACTGCTTGTCCACTTCCAGCAATTCAGGGACTACGCATCGACTGTGGCTACCTCACCGTAGCGGAGTCGCGTCGCAATTTTACAGGCAAGACAATCCAGCTGGCAGTAGCTATTTTACGCTCACCAAATCCTAACAAAGCGCCCGATCCGGCAGTCTTTCTGCAAGGCGGGCCGGGTGGTGCGACAATTTCGCTTGCGCCACTTCTCGCGGCTAGCTACGCTCCCACATTAGCACAACGGGATATTATTCTGATGGACCAGCGTGGCACCGGTTTTTCCAAGCCACGGCTTGACTGCGCGACCGAGGTGCCGAGCGTAGGCAGGTATGCGCTGCCCATTGGACTACAGCAGGGCGAGTTGCCCGACTTCATCCAGGCGCAGGCGGATTTGTTGATTAGCTGCGGTCGAGCTTATCAGGCTGCGGGAATTGATCTTTCGGCTTATAACTCAGTTGAAAACGCAGCCGATTACGAGGATCTGCGGCTAGCACTTGGCTACGGCCCATGGAACGTAATCGGTGCTTCGTATGGCACACGACTAGCACTGACCATGCTGCGCTACCGACCTGAGACTATTCGCAGCCTTGTGCTCGACTCGCCGTATCCGTTGCAGGCAAATTTCCACACTGATGTTTTTAGCTCCTACAACCGAACGCTTACACAGCTAGCGAATGATTGCGCTGCGGAACCAGCCTGCAACAAAGCGTATCCCAATTTACTGCAAACGTTCGATACGCTGTATGAGCGGCTCAACGCAAATCCAGCTCAAATGCCAATTATCGACCCACAAACACAGCGAGTCATAACGTACTTACCAATCAGCGGTGTAACCTTTTCCAGTGTGGTCTTCCAGCTGTTTTATTTCACGCCGGTCGTACCGATCATGCCGCTGTTGATCGGAGAGACGGCGAAAGGCAACTATACGCCCTTTGGCTCCTTGCTGGGCCTACTGCTTACATCCGCGCCCAATCCAGTAAGTGAAAGCGCACAGGCCGTGGGGATGTTTACTGCCGTGCAATGTAACGAAGATGCCTCATTCGCATCAAAAAAAGATTTCATTACCGCGCGTGATCAAAATCGCCGTGCCAGTGCGCTCGCGTTCCAGGTCATCTTCAATGAAGGCTTTCTGGACGTGTGCGCTGGAATCGGCCTGAATAATCCTGACCCGGCGGAAAATCAACCGGTTACCAGCGACAAGCCGGTTATGATCATCAGCGGCACGTATGACCCAATTGTACCGCCGCGGTATGCCGAGCAAACGGCATCAAGGCTGCCCAACAGCTTTATTGTCTCGTACCCGCGTGGTGGTCATGTGCCAAGCGTTGATAGTCCGTGTCTGGCCAACGCAGTCGCAGCTTATCTCAACACGCCCGGCAGCCGTCCAGACACATCCTGTATTACACGAGAAGCTCCACAACCGTTTTTCACACCATCGTCGGCAAGTCGACATGGGCTTGGTAAAATGGTCAAAAAGCTAACCCGAACGCTGCCGACGCAACTCCAGTAACGTCACAATAAACCAAACCGAAAGCCACAGCATACGTACACTATTACGTATGCTGTGGCATTTTCTATTTTGCCCTCGCCCCAAATGGGTACACATACCGTCTCAGTGTTTTAACAGCAAAAGGGTGTACCATAAACGATGTATAAGGTTGAGGGAATAATCACTAGGTTAGATTAATGACACAAAGTAGTTTTATCGAACATGACCTGCAGCCTATCCTGGCGGGTATTATCGCGCCCGCCGACATTCGCCGCGCCCAAAATGGCACAATCATTGTTCGCGGCAAGATGCTCAGCGATGCAGACCAAGCGTATCGTCCACTACGCGCTCGCTTTGAACGGCTAGGATACACACCGTTTCTTCGTCCAACCGAGGACGGTGTGGAGTTGGTTGCAGCGCCCGGTGTCGTGGAACCGCGCCCCACACGCTGGGCGATCCACATTGGATTGTTTATCGCAACAGTGATCACAGTTATGATGACTGGCGCGATCATGGAGCTTCCGCCGGAACAGATTGGCAACGTATGGCAACAACCCACGCTGCTGCTCGCCGGTGTGCCGTTTGCGGCGACGCTGATTGGCATTTTATTCGCGCACGAGATGGGCCATTACATTGTCGGTCGATTACGCGGCGCTCCGGTGAGTCCACCTTATTTTATTCCAATGGTGCCCGGCCTTTCGTACACCGGAACGCTGGGAGCGGTAATTGTGCAGCGCGAGCCGTTCGAGAATCGTCGAACACTGCTTGAAGTAGCCATTGCCGGGCCGCTTGCAGGTCTTGCCGTTGCGCTACCGCTGCTGTTTTATGGTCTGGCAACCTCGGAGGTGAGCCAGTCGATCCCGCCGTATTTGCGCGAAGGAAACTCAGTGCTGTACGCGCTGGCCAAATTTGCAATTTTTGGCGAGTGGCTGCCAGCAAACGGCATGGATGTTCGGCTCAACACGGTAGCGTGGGGAGCATGGATTGGGCTGCTGGTAACGATGCTCAATCTGTTGCCGATTGGCCAACTCGACGGTGGGCATATCGCCTACGCGCTGTTTGGACGCGGCGCGGATATGATTGCCTACACCATGATCGCCGTATGTTTGGCGCTGGGATTGCTGATTCCAAATAATCTGACCTGGTTGGTCTGGGTAGCTCTCGCAGGATTGATGGGGCCGCGTCATCCGCCGCCATTCAACGATGTAACACGTCTCAGCCCACGTTATGTAGCGTTGGGCATTGTCGGACTTGTCACGTTTCTTGTGCTGTTCATGCCAACGCCAATGCAGGCGGTGATGGGCTAGCTACATCATCCAACAAGGTAACCGCGCGGCTAGTAAGACAGCCGCGCGGTTATTTTTGTGTCCAAATCTTGTCGCCCAACAGCTCTATCAAACACCGTCGGGTCTTATGTGCTATCCTGTGCAGCCAACAATCCGAGGACAAGAGTCAACAACGTGCAAGGAATGCAGCTGCTTATCGAGCATAAATAGCTCTGCACAGCGTTGTGTACGAGGGAGAATACGTGGTATGGTTTCGTCGCTTCAACGGTTGCAATGTCGATGTCGACTTGTATTGATGGTAACGCTGCTTGCCGCGTTACCATTTGGCTTTGCGCGAGCACAAATCGGCTCCAGCGTAACTGTAACAACTACCGTAGATGAGCTGAACGATGATGGCGATTGTTCGCTGCGTGAGGCTATTGCGACGGTAAATACAAATACAGCTATTGATGAATGCAACATCAATACTGCTACCAACACGATCACGCTCGGATCTGCAATATACACAATGAGCATTGCTAATCAGATCGATGCAAAAGGACAAGGAATCGACGAGGATGCGAATGCGCGCGGTGATCTCGACATCCAGAAAAACCTTGTCATCGTCGGCGCGGGAGCAGCAACAATCATTGACGGCAATCAGATCGACCGGGTATTTGAGATACTCCCCAATACGACAGTCACGCTCAGCAATCTATCGATCCGCAATGGTCGTGGTAGTACAGGTGGCGGTATCCTCAACAATGGCACGCTCACCGTCAATCAATCGGTAATTAGCAATAACATTGGTTCCGGTATTGTTAACCAAGCTGCAAGCTCCGCCGAGTTGACCAACACCATCATTTCGGGAAACACAGGCGATTATGGCGGCGGCATTAACAACGCAGGCATGCTCCGTGTCACAAGCAGCACCATCCGTGACAACGTTGCCAATGGATTTGACGAGCCAAGCGGCGGCGGCATCAACAACGCAACAAGCGGAACGATTACGCTCACGACGAGCGAGCTGATCAATAACCACGCTGATTATGGTGGCGGAATTGCCAATAATGGCAGTGTGACGATAAGCAACGCCCGGATTTTCGAGAACACAGCTGGGTTTGGCGCGGGCATTTTTAACAGAGGTAGTTTGCTCAATATTGACGGAACATTCATGGCCGGCAACAGCTCTGCTGTAGGCGGTGCTGGAATATACACCGAGAATAGCTTGACACTGAGCAACAGCACCCTATACGACAACAATGCGGGCGCTGAAGGCGGCGGATTGCTGTATGCCACAACTGAAACCTCAATCCTGATCAACAACACGTTCAGCAGCAATCGCAGTGGCGGGAGCGGCGGCGGCATTCACAATACAACAAATGGCACGCTCAATCTTAACAACCTTACCATTACCGGCAACACCGCGAACAGCGACGAGGATGAGTTCGGATCAGGCGGCGGCATTAGCAATCCTTTTGGTACGGTAAGCATCAAGAACAGCATTGTTGCAAATAATGTGGATGCTAGCTCACAAGATAGCGCGCCCGATTGCAGCGGCACAGTCAGTTCGCTAGGCTTCAACTTGATCCTGTCGGTAGCT
>JASKZZ010000154.1 GCA_030147335.1 Herpetosiphonaceae bacterium
AGCTGCGCGCCGGTCTCGGGATCTTCAACCGTCAACAAACCAACGTCGGGCAATGCCGCCTCGCGTGGATCGTGCAGCCGTACCGCGACAACCTCGTGCCGCTGCGCAAGCTTGCCGAGCACCGACTGCCAGCCATCGGCGACCAGAAAATCAGAAATAACCAGCACAAGCGATGGACGACGGATCAGGGTCTGCGCCTTTTGCAGCGCTGCCGCAAGATCAGTCGGCCCAGCACCAACTCGACGCGGCTCGTCACGTAACGCGGCCAGTGTTCGCAGTAAATGCGAGCGACCGTGTGCCGGCGGAACCAGCGCGAGTGGACGATCAGCGAAAAGCAGCGCTGCCACACGATGCCCATGCCGCGCCATTAACTGTCCGGCAATACCCGCAAACTCCACGACACGATCACGCTTCAAGCATTGTGCCGTACCCCAATCGAGCGAAGCACTAAGATCAACAATCATCCATAGGTCAAGCGCTCGTTCAGCCTGGGCTTCGCGTACAAACGGCCGGTCGGTGCGCGCCGACACGTTCCAATCAATATGCCGGACATCGTCACCGGGCTGGTATTCGCGCAGTTCGGCCAGTTCCATGCCGGAGCCGCGTCGCAGCGACCGTTCATCACCGCCCAGCCGTGTAGCGATTGGGCGTAAAATCGTCCATTGCAAGCGCCGCAGCAGATGATCAGTCGACTCGACTTGAACCGACTCGGTCTTCTGTTCCTCGGATTGAGTGCCACGCCATCTACGCCACATGGCGGTCTCCTAAATCCATGCGTGGCGGCGGATAGCGTTCCAGAATGCCCTGGATGATTGTTTCCGGCGTAATGCCACTGGCTAATCCCTCATAGCTCAAGACAAGACGATGGCGCAGCACGTCCGGCATGAGATCGGCAACATCCTGCGGCAGCACATATTGTCGTCCACGAATAAATGCCAGTGCTCTTGCGCCGACAATGAGATTAATCGAGGCGCGTGGACTGCCACCAAACGCAAGCGCGGGGGCGAACTCCGCCATCCCATTCTCGGCAGGCTTTCGACTCGCGTGGATCAGTGTGGCGGCATACGCGATCACATGCGGATCGACGTACACCTGATCGACCAACTGTTGCAGCTCAAGCAAACGTTCGCCGGTCAGCAACGCACGCAGCTCAATCGGCGGCCCGATCATGCGCTCAACAACAACAACTTCATCGTCATACTCTGGATAATCGACCAATACCTTGAACATAAAGCGATCAAGCTGCGCTTCTGGCAAAGGGTACGTACCGTCCGACTCAATCGGGTTTTGAGTAGCCAGCACCAAGAATGGATTGGGCACATTCCATGTTTGTTTGCCAATCGTTACCTGACGCTCCTGCATTACTTCAAGCAGTGCAGACTGGACCTTCGCCGGTGCGCGATTAATCTCATCGGCCAGCAGCAAGTTTGCAAAGATTGGTCCCAGCTCCGTTGTAAACTCGCCGGTCCTGCCGTTGTAAATGCGCGTCCCGATCAAGTCGGCGGGAACAAGGTCGGGCGTGAACTGCACACGACCAAACGTTCCACCGACAACCTGCGCCAACGACTTAATCGTGACAGTCTTAGCAAGACCAGGCACGCCTTCCAACAGCACATGACCACCTGCTAGCAGGACTACCAGCAAACGCTCCAGCAGGCGATCCTGTCCAACAACCATCCGTTTTAGCTCAAATAGGATATGTTCGGCGATAGTTGATGGCTGTACAGCGACTGAAAACGGTTGGGTTCGAGTATCGGGAAGAGGGGACATAAAGGCTCCTAGATACCGTTAATGTATGTCAAACAATAATCCAAACGATTATGGCTGTTGCTCCGGCCATGCTTGTAACGTCGCCTTGACTTCTTGCTCGCGTCCGTCACGGACAATCGTCAGGCTTACCTCGTCGCCTGGCTGGTGACCGGAAAGCTCCTCAGTCAGCTGGCCAAGATCCTTGATCAATTGACCATCGATCTTTGTAATCACATCTCCGCCGCGTGGCAACGTCTCGTTCACGATTTGTCCGCCGCGTAAACCAGCCTGAGCTGCCGCGCTGCCGGGCACCACCTCCAACACCAGAACTCCTTCGGTTACGGACAGACCCTGGTCCCTGGCGATAGTTGCGTCAAGCTGCTCCCCACTGATACCCAGCCACACCGGCTCAAGCTGTGCGCCAGCCTCAAGCTGTGGAAGCAAACGCTTGGCTGTATTTGACGGAATTGCAAAGCCGACACCAACCGAACCGCGAACTGGACTTTCGATCATCGTATTGATGCCGATGACCTCGCCATTCGCATTGAGTAACGGACCACCCGAGTTGCCAGGATTGATCGGCGCGTCTGTTTGCAGCAAGTTGCGCTGGGTGCGGCCATTGCCAGGACTCCAATCACGATGAACAGCGCTGATAATGCCTTGTGTCACGGTCTGATCCAAGCCAAACGGGCTGCCGATTGCAATCGCAGTCTCGCCCACCTGTGCCTGATCGGAGTCGCCGAGCGCTGCAACCGGAACATTTGCAGGCAGATCGACTTTGAGCAGCGCTAGATCGTTGCCTCGGTCGGTACCCAACACCTGGGCTTCACGCTGCTCGCCGTTGGTAAATCGAACGCTGACCGCTCGCGCCCCTTCAACGACATGGTTGTTCGTCAGGATTAGGCCACGCGCATCCACCACAAAGCCGGAGCCGCTGCCATAGGCTTGCGTTCCACCCATGCTTTGCCCAATGGCCTGGATCGCTACAACCGCAGCATTAACCTTGTTGAACACAGCTCCTGCCGGATTTTCGACTGCAGGTGCTATCGCGCTAACAGGTTGTGGCGTTACAACTGAGGCTGATGGGACAGATTGCGGCACAAGCCAACGTGAGGCCGCGACAGTGCCTACTGCGCCACCGCCGACCGCGCCTGTTGAAAGCGCTAGACCGAGTAAGGCAACGGTACCGATGCGTCGTTTGCGCCTAGGCGTAGGGGTCGGCGCGAGCGGTGGATTTGGCTGAGATGGAGTTGTTGGCGGGTTATCTAAGCGATACGGATACATGAGCTATCCTCCATAAACTGTATTGTGAACAGTTCAAAGGATAGCTTCCGCGTCTTAGGGCGCGGTAAGCTGCCGCTTAGGGAATGCTAAACAAACGTTGAGAAATAGCTGAGTGCAGGAATTGGAGGAACTACGCTACACTACTCGAAACGACGGCTTCTTGCTCGGACGGAGCGACACGCGGAATCCCAACCTGCGGCAGTTCAACGGTGAATGTAGTACCGATCCCCACCTCACTCGTCACGCTGAGCGAGCCATGCTGTCCGTCCACCAACGCTTTTGCAATCGCCAAGCCCAGTCCAGCACCGCCGCCAGTACGTGAGCTATCGCCACGGTAAAACCGCTCAAAAATATGTGGCAGCGCGGAAGCCGCAATACCTACGCCGCTATCCTGCACCCGAATCGCTACACGTTGATTAGTGGCAGATGAGGAGATTGTGATAGCGCCCAGAGGTGGAGTGAACTTCAAAGCGTTATCAAGTAAAATCAAGAGGACTTGCTTCAACGCGTCCGCGTCGCCGACAACCGCAACATCCGGCACGTCGTCACACGAAACTGCGTGGTCGGAACGGAGCGCGCGTGCTTTTCGGCATACATCTTCAATCAGCGGCTTAACCGGCACATGATCGCTGCGTAGTGGTCTGCCGGCGTCCGCCCGAGCCAGCACCAGCAAATCGTTGACCAGCCGACTCATGCGTTCGCTTTCGTCAGCCATGTCATCAAGAACGGCAACACGGTCGGGATCGCTGATTGGCGGAACGCGCTGCAACAGCCCGATATTGCCACGAATTGTGGTCAGCGGCGTGCGCAGCTCATGCGATGCGTCGGCGACAAAGCGACGCTGCGCCTGGAGCGCCTGCGCTTCCTGCCGAAACGCTCCTTGAAGCGCTGCCAGCATCCCGTTGATTGTGGTCGCGAGGCGTCCAATCTCGTCCTGCGGACCAACATGCGGCACGCGTCTACCAAAATCACGCTCAGCACCAATTGCATGCGCCGTTTGCGTAATCCGGTCGATTGGCCGCAGCGCAGCGCCGGACAAAACCCAGCCAATGCCAAATGCCACAACCGTCGCGATGGTGCTACCCACAATCAGGATACGTCGCAGCGCATTAAGTGATTGATCGTAATCTTCCAGTGACCGCGCGATCTGCACCAGCATCAGCGGACGTTTCGCCCGATCAGTATAAACCAGCAGCCTGCCGTCGCTGGTATCCACACTATCGAAGAAGTAGCCACCAGATTGAACCGTCGTAAGTCCTTCACGGCTGAGCGGCAGCGTTTTATCACCAAGATTATTTGTTTTCTGAATAACGTCGCCATCAAACTCAAGCAGCTGAGCGTATGTTTGGACCCTGTATTTCGTCTCCGTCACGAGAAAAAACTCGTTGACCGTTAGTCGTTCCCGTTCGTTTTTGAGCGCGAACTTGAGTTCGTTCAACGTCACTTGCGCCAGCGTAAAATACAGAGCAACACTAAACACGACCAGGGTCAGCGCCAAGATCGCAGTATAAAGCAAGGTTAAGCGTAGACGAATCGACATACACGCAGCCTTTGTGGGCGTTACACTCCTTCGCGCAGCACGTATCCCACGCCACGCATCGTTTGTATCAGTCGCGGCTCACCGCCGGCCTCGGTTTTGGTGCGCAAATAACCGATGTACACTTCCAGCACATTTCCATCGCCACCAAAATCATAGCCCCATACATCTTGAAGGATGCGTTCACGCGGCAGCACTTGACGTGGATGGCGTAGCAAATACGAAAGCAGATCAAACTCTTTTGGACTCAGATTGAAGTATCGTTCGCTGCGCCGCGTTTCACGCGTTACTGGATCAAGGTGCAAGTCGGCGTATTGAAGTGGACGCTCGTTATGCACCGCCTCGGATCGTCGAAGTAGGGCGCGTAGTCGTGCCAGCAGCTCGGCGGGAGCAAAGGGCTTGACGAGATAATCGTCAGCGCCATTGTCCAGCCCCTCAACCCGATCCTCAATCGCATCACGCGCCGTCAACATCAATATTGGCGTCGCATCGGCTTCGCGTAGCCGCCGCGCCACCTCAATGCCGCTCACGCCCGGCATCATCCAATCCAGCACGACTACATCTGGCCGTTGGGTTTGTGCTTGGGCAAGCGCCTCATGACCATCGGTTGCGGTTACTACATGATAGCCTTCGTAGGCTAAGGTGCGCCGTAACATATCAATGATTTTTCGGTCATCATCCACGATGAGCACTGTTGTCATTGTTTATGCCTCGTAATCACGTCCACTGCATCTAATTGGCAGCGCATACAAACATGCAGCATTGCTACAACTATAGGGTAGCACGCTCTGCTGCTCTTGACCACTGCTTCGCCAGCTTTGGTAGTAGCATACCTACGAATGGCAAGCCAACCTATAGGAGCAGATAAGGAATTACTGAGAATCGTACCAGTGCATGTGGAAACACCCACCCTCATCAAGCCGTCTGACAGCCCTCATGTATAATCGCTCCGGCTACCCAGGGATGCGCAGCTGCCATTTCTTTACAAAATCAAGGACATAGTGCGTGCAAACGATTTGCCTACACAATCAGCGTGAGATCGCAAACTTCCTTGAACGGTCTCCTTACCTACACTTATATTCACTTGGCGATCTTGATAACTTCTTCTGGCCCTACACAATATGGTATGCAGTGCTAGAGGGATCAGAAATTCAAGATGTTGTCTTGCTTTACAGTGGTTCGGGGCTACCAACACTGCTCGCGCTTACCGAGGGGCCAAAGACAACGATGGAGCATTTGCTCACCTCGCTGCTTCCGCTGCTGCCCCGTAAGCTGTACGCGCACATTAGTGCAGGTCTTATGCAAACCATGAGCGATAATTACTCTATCGAGACGAATGGCTTGCACTATAAAATGGCACTGACCACACACAACCGGCTCGACATCATCAACACATCTGCGGTTAGAAGGCTATCAACCGACGACATAGTGGCAGTTCAAGCATTGTATGATCAAAGCTACCCCGGTAACTGGTTCGACCCACGGATGCTTGAAACCGGCTACTACTATGCCATAAGCCGCGATGACTCCA
>JASKZZ010000180.1 GCA_030147335.1 Herpetosiphonaceae bacterium
TGATTATGCCCGCGGTTGAGCAGCTGCAAGGCGGCCTGACACCATTTGGCCTGCTCAACATCTGGCCGTGGGTTGGCATTGCCGCGCTGGATGCAGGACAACGTCGGGTCGCCGTATTGCCGACAATCGCCGTCACACTCCTGTCACTGGTTGGGGCAGCGCTGGTCTGGCTACTCGCGCGGCTCTTCGGCTGGACAGCAAGTGGAGCTGGGGATGACGACGAATTAAACGCGCAATGGTGGGATGAGCTACGCGAGCGTGTATGGTGGGCACGAGGAACACGCCGTCGTGGATGAACTACTGGCACTGCTTGGGCAAAATTGGCGCTTGCTGCTGCTGTGTCCTGGAGGGCTTTCCACACTCGGAGCAACATCCATTGTCGGGTTTTTGTTCCACGGGCGGGAGTGGTGGCGCGGCATTCGCTTCACATCAGCGACCGACATTGTGATTGCAGCGGGATGGCTAGTGCTGATTGCGCTGCTGCCACTGCCACAAACCGGATGGCCATACGGTCTTGACCTGCTAACACTGATACTTTTGATCGAACTGCCATACATGGCAAGCATTGGACGTGGTAGGCAGATAGCACTCCCAAGAGCCGCCGCGATGCTCAACGTGTATCCGCTGCTTGCGCTTGCAATCGCTGCACTTGGACAGGCAACCGGGTCGTTGGTGATTCGGGAGGTCAACCGCAGCACAGGTTTGCTGCATTGGGTCGGAGTTGTCGCGTGGGCGATTACGCTGCCGCCGCTCCTTGATCTTGGGCCTTGGCGTTCCCTTGATCGACCGCGCATTATCCATGTACTGCGCGGGACGGCGCATGTCGCACTGCTAATGGCACTTGCGCTGCCGGCTCACGATGCAACACCGCAAATCCACAGTTTCTTCGCGTTTATGGCAATTGTGCTGCCGCTTGCCGCGCTTCATCGCTGGTGGCACGGCAATAACCAGTGGTGGATTCGCTGGCAGCCCTGGCTTGTAACAGCGCTTGCGCTGCTCCTTGCAATGCTCAGTGGCCAGCAGTTGCTAGAACGGTTGCGCTAAATCCTACCGTGGTAAACGGAAAGCTCTGCGGATTCCCCATTCAACTCGTAATGCGCCCCATCATCCAGCAACCACACCATCCGACCCGTTTCTTGCTGCCACACCTGTACCTGCTCCAACAGCGCACCACGGTCAATCAGGGATATTTCGGGATGCAGATGGAGCGCAATCCCAGCGCCGCCCGCCGCCCGCCACGCACCAAAAGGCAGTGACTCATCCCCCCCCAGCTCGAAGCGCCAGATCACATCGGACACCCCACGATATGTTTCCGGCTCGATCATTGCAGTCCACGGCAGCACAACAAACATACGCGGGCTGACTTGTCGATGCTCCACGTCGTATTTTAGTTCGCTATATGCGGCGACACGATCAAGGTAACCCGGGTGATACGGCAACGCCCCGCGTAAGTTTTGCAAGGTTTCAAGAGAAGGCAGCTCCGTATCACACAGTAGGTACAGGTCGAACACGGTAGCGGGATTGGCCTGCATCCACAGTGCCAGTGGCGGCGCGAAAGCATCGAGTTGCCGCGCATCAACAACCACATCGACATGCGACCCAAGGCATTCACCGACAGCCGCCAATTCACATGTCTGGTCCAACGCAGGCCAAACCTGGGTGACGGGCCAATGCACGTTCGCATCCAAAGTTGGACGTTGAAGCGCCTTTGCACGAGGCTGCGGCAAGCCTTCAATCGCATCGGGATCGAGGCCAGCATCTGCTTTCAACTCTCGCCGCAGCCGACGAAGTTCTGGGTAGTCGAATTGATTAGTTTGGAGCACGTAGTATGGCGGTCGCTGCTGATAGCGCAAGCCATGCTGCTGCGCCTGCTCACGCACGGCGGTACCGGGCAGCACCTGAAGCGTAAACACATCGTAGGAACCGAGCGCTTGCTCCTCGATAAAATCGAGTGTTTGTTGCACACCCGCTGCGTTGTCCTCGGGCAAACCAAGGATAACATCGAGATACACCTCGATGTTACGGTCGTACAACCGCCGCGTACCCGCCGCCCATTTGTTAAGATCGGTACGACGATGACTCGCGCGCAAGGCAGCTGGATTAGCTGTTTGCAGCCCAACCTCGACAAAGCGCACATTGGCGCGATCCAGCGCTGCAACAACCTCGTCAGTAAGATGCTCACCGCGCAGCTCGGCGTAGAACGTCATACGATGATCGGCATTAATTTCATGAAGCAGCCGCATCAATGGCCAGAACAGCGGCACGAGGTTGAGATTCGCTTCCACAAAATGCACTTTGGCGACGCCCTGCTCACGCGCCCACATAATCTCGCCAATCACGCGCTCCAAGCCGAAGTAGCGATTGCCGAGCTTTGCGCCCATGTTGCGACCGTATAAACAAAAGCTACAAGCATACGGGCACCAGCGCGACACCTCAACCATCATCATGCCGTCGGCGGGGACTTCAAGATAGCCCAAGAGATACGGCGATGGCACAACCGCAAGATCGCTAAACGCGACGCGCTGCGGCGTGAAGCACAGCGCCTCAGCACGCCGAAAGGCAAGACCAGGGATTGAATCAAGCGATAGTGCTTCAGGGACTAGGGAAATGTAGCTGTTTTGGAGGTAATCATGCCGTTCTTGACGTAGCCCACGGTACGTTGCAGTCCAGAAGCGCAGCAGATCGGCAAAGGTTTGCTCGCCCTCGCCAAGCACCGCAATATCCACGGCGGGATGCTCAAGTACCCA
>JASKZZ010000237.1 GCA_030147335.1 Herpetosiphonaceae bacterium
CCAGCGCGCCAATCGGCGTTTCTTTACGAAACAATGGCACGCCCAGCGCCGATTTCATGCCTTCGGCCTTGTGAACAGGATACTCATCAACCGGAAAATCCGGATTTTCGCCAAACTTTTCAATAACAATCGGTCCAGCCGTTTCAATCACGCGCCCAGCCGTGCCCGAATGTGGCGGGAAAATTGTGTTGCGGAAAATACTGCTCGCTGCTCCATCAATTGCCGACCATCGAGTCGATCCGATTGAATCGGTAACTGTTGCCACCGCAGCGTAATCAGCGCGTAGCAGACGCCGTGCCTCGCGACAAACTAAATCGAGCAGTGTTTGCAGATCGCTTTGAATCACAAGCTCGCGCCCAATATCTTGAATCGTATCGCTCGACTCTAATAGGCGTGCGAGATAATTATTGTTTTCGGCCAGTTGATCAGCAATCAGCTGCGTTTCTTCAAACGCGCGCACCACGCTCATCGCTGTTGCAAGCTGCGAGGCCGTCAGACCAAGCTGTTCAATGTCGCTGTCTGCTAACGGCTTTACACTCGCAACAACCAGTACGCCCAGCACCTGCCGTCCATATCGCAGCGGAACGTTAACGATGGTATGCGGAGTGCCAACCCCAACACCGGTATGGATGCGATACGGCGTTTCGGGCGGCAGATCCGTTACCACAATCGCGCGCTCTTGAAGCAGCGCCTGTCCCGGCAAGCCCTCGTTCGGCTGCAGCCTTCCCAGCTGATCCTTGTCGATCCCAACGGTAAAGATTGGACTAAGCTGATTGTTATCAAAGCCATACACCACAGCTGCTTGCGCGCCAACACTACGCAGCAACACCGGTATGGATTGACTCAACAACGGCTGTAGTTGCGTCGGGCCATTCAGCGCGCTTACAACTTCGGCATACGACTGTTGACCGTCTTGACGCGACTGCTGGATACTCGCAAGCTGCCCAATTCGACGAATAAGTGAAATACCATACAGCAGCGTAGCAAAAGTAGCAAGCGTACCCAACAGTAACAGCCCCAAGCTTGTGTTGACCAGGCGGCGATGAGCATTGTTTAGCCCTTGCCGATAGCTATCGACAAAAGCCCTTATCTCAGCTTCCCTTGTCCGAATCGTGTCAAAAAGCTGCTTATCAAGCAGCGACTGTTGAACATCAGCTGCGCTTGATGCTCCACCCCGACGTTGTTCAATACTTGTCGAGACTTGTTGCAGCCATCGCTGCGCATCCACCTCAAACACTTGCAACAGCCGGGGAGCGTCTCCGCCAACCACCGCGGCTGTTCGTCGCGCATCCACAATGACGTTCGGATATTCTCGCGTCGCTTGATTGTACGGCTGCAAAAAATTTTCTTGACCCGTCAGCAAGAAACCACGCTGACCAGTTTCCATATCTCGCAAATAGCCAAACGCGTCATCAATCAAAAATTGAAATTGATCAGTATCTTCGAGCTGTAAGCGATTGGCTACACGCAGCCGGTCAACGACCAACGATGCTACCAGCAGCACCATGACGGTCATTGCCGCTAGCCCTAAAAGAATCGTGTTGCGCCGCGTTTGTTGTGATGACCAGCGCGACGCACCCATAACAGTTTGTATCAACATCGGTCCTTGGATAGTGGTTTTCTGCACATATGCATTCGATATGTTGCATCGAAATTATAGCATGATTGTGCTGACCATCTTTTTTACCAGTGCTTAACAACAAGCTTGATGTCTGTATCCTGTAATGCAGCCACAAGCTGCTCCATGGTTTGAGCCAGAACGGGATGTTGTAGGCGAGGCGCAAGCTCAGCTAATGGAACGAGAACAAATCCGCGTTGGTGCAAGTGAGGATGTGGAATGGTTAGTTGTTCGGAGTGAAGCACCAGGTTGTCGAATAAGAGGATGTCGATGTCGATGGCACGTGGCCCCCATCGTACAGACGCGACCCGGCCTAACTGTCGTTCCAGCTCTTTGACATGAACTAATAGCGCAGCTGGAGCCAGATCGGTTCGCGCCTCACACACGGCATTAAGAAACGCTGGTTGCTCATGCACCCCCCACGGCGGCGTTTCGTACAGGCTGGACGATGCAACAACTTCAACCGCTGGCAATAATAAGTCCCGAGCATTACGCAATGTTTTCTCGCGTTGGCCCAGATTGGCGCCGAAACCTAAGTACACAGTATGTAGAACGTTCTGCATGTGCCTATTAAAGCACAAAATGCCATCCCGCAAGCGGATGGCATTGACACACATATGAACATGATCGGGCGTTTGCAGGATGATCCTGTCGCACGTTAAGAAGGTTAATCGTAAAACATGGGGGAGCGCTGCGGGGACATCTGCTCGATCAAAGCGTCAGTTGCGCTACCGTGCCCACTTACGGCAGGTTACCTTGGTGCCAATGCCGACCTTGCTGTTAATTTCGAACTCATCCATCAAGCGTTTAGCACCGGGTAGGCCCATGCCCATTCCCTTGGACGAGGTGTAGCCGTCTTGCATCACCAGGCTAATGTCGGCAATACCAGGGCCGCGATCTTCACAGACCACCTCAATACCCCGACGTAGCCCATTCGTGGCTTCTTTGACTGTGACGCTTCCTTCACCCGCATACAAGTAAATGTTACGCGCAAGCTCACTAATAGCTGTGGCGATTCGAGCCTGATCGATCGCCCCGAAGCCAAGTGCGCGAGCCGTGTCACGAGCTACCATGCGGGCAGCAACGATATCAAGGTCGCTGCTGATCGAGATAACTTTAGGCTCGGCCATGTGCTGCTTGCTCCGTAACGCGACGAAGCGCCGCGATGCCTTTTTCGAGGTTGAGTGCCGTCAACACTTGTGGCAGTTCCAGCCCCAGTTCAACCAACGTAATCGCAACGGCGGGCTGTAGCCCTGTGATAACAACTTTCGCGCCCATCAAGTTCGACATCTGTGAAATGTCGTTGATGAGCCGACCAACAAAGCTGTCTAGCACGTCAATAGCTGTCAGATCGAGAATAACACCTTTGGCTTTGGTCTCATAGATACGCTGAAGCAGCGAGTCCTTAAAATCCATCGCCTGAACGTCATGCAACGCCGTTTGAATCGACGCAATTAGAAAGTCCTCGATCTTGAGGATGGGAATACGAATGATCTCCACGAAACCTCCAGGAAACAACCACGTTCAGGCAGTGAGCAGAGCAAATAGGATGGCGTGCTGGTAGTGCTTGAACCCTAACCGCAGGTATTATACGAAGCCGTGGTAGGCTCGATAATAGCCCGTTGATCCCTTGCACCCCTATGACTCCGGCCTAACGTGGGCTAGCACATGCTCCAACTGGAACAAACCCAGCTAAATGTGTTATTCAGGCACATCCACGACCGGCTCGTTGCCCGCTGCTAAATCTTGTTCATTACGCCACGCCAGTCGCGCCGCAACTTTTGCCTCAAAGCCATGGTCCGTGGGATGATAGTACCGACGACCCGCAAGATTCTGCGGCAGATGTTCCTGATCAACCTGGGCATTCGCATAATCGTGGGCATACTGGTAGCCCTGTCCATAGCCTAGCCCTTTCATCAGCCCCGTTACCGCGTTACGTAAATGTAAGGGCACCGGCTCATTCCGTGTTTCCTCTACATCCTTAAGGACGGCCCCGTAAGCTCGATACACTGCATTACTTTTTGGCGCTTGGCATAGATAGACGACGGCTTGAGCAAGGGCAAGATCACCTTCGGGGCGGCCAAGAAAATGAACGGCCTGCTGGGCGGCAACACATTGCGACAACGCGAGAGGATCGCCAAGACCAATATCTTCAACTGCCATCCGCACAACCCGACGCGCAACGTACAGCGGATCTTCACCGCCTTCAAGCATCCGGCCCAGCCAGTACAACGCGCCGTCAGGATCGCCGTCGCGCACCGATTTATGCAGCGCTGAAATCGCGTCGTAGTGTAGCTCACCCGATTTGTCGTAGTGGATATTGCGCCGCTGGTAAGCCTCGGCAATTGCATCGGTCGTTAACACACGATGTTGGTCAGCAGTTGGTTGAGCCGAAAGCGCGGCAACCTCAAGCGCATTGAGCGCCGCCCTGGCATCGCCATTAGCCAAATTAACCAACAGGCTTCGGGCATCCGCTTCAAGCGTTACCTGCATTTGGCCCAAACCGCGCTCCGTGTCTGCAAGCGCCCGATCAATAATCAGCCCAAGCGCTTCATCGCTCAACGACTCAAGTGTAATGACGCGGCAGCGCGACAACAGCGCCCGGTTGACCTCAAACGACGGGTTCTCGGTTGTCGCGCCGATCAAGGTTATTGTGCCATCTTCAACATGCGGCAGCACCGCGTCTTGCTGTGCCTTGTTCCAGCGATGAATCTCGTCAATAAAAAGCACCGTGCGCCGACCATACATGCCAAGCCGTTGCTGCGCATCTTTGACGACTTTGCGCAGTTCCGTCACCCCTGCGCTAACCGCAGACATTTGTTCAAAGTCTGCTTCACTCGCCTGTGCCAACAGCCGAGCCAGTGTCGTCTTGCCGGTTCCGGGTGGCCCCCACAATATCATAGAAAATAGCGCGCCTTGACGCAACGCGCGCTGCAAGAGCCGACCCGAGCCGGCCACACTTTCTTGGCCAACAAACTCATCCAGCGATTGTGGACGCATACGTGCCGGCAGGGGAGCGGATCGTTGTTGGTCGGAGGTAGCCGCGTGGGTAAACAAATCCATCGAATTCCTATCCAATCAACATTTGTGCTGTCTGGTTCGCCCGAACAATGGATGGAACACGCATGATACTCAACGTGGTTATACAGCTGACGGTTGTTGGATTGGTATTTTTACATAGAAACTTGTACCGACATTGTGCAGGCTTTCCAGCCAGATTTGGCCGCCATGGCGCAGCACAATCTCACGGCTGATATACACGCCCAGGCCCAGACCACTGGCAGATGTTACTGTGTTAGCACGGTAATACCGATCATACACTTTTGCCTGCACTTCGGGTGTCATTCCAACGCCCTGGTCGCGCACGGCCACGACCACGCATTGGGCCGAGTCCTGCTCAGCCGACCTTCCATCAGCACATGGTTCGGTCCACACATCTACAGTAATTGTCGTTCCCGATGCACTGTAACGCGCCGCGTTGGACAGCAGATTAGTAAAAACCTGCTGCAAGCGTAGCTGATCGCCCACAATCTGTAGCGTCGGCGGCCCGTTAAACACAAACTCATGGCCGCGGTCGCCAATACTGATACGATCCATACTGGCATCAATCAGCGTAACGAGATCAACCGGCTGGAGGTACAACTGGAGCCGTCCCGCATCCAAGCGCGACACATCAAGCAAATTATCAACCAACCGCACCAGATGGTCGACTTGCCGCGACAACATCATAATGCCGCGCCGGTCGCGGTCAGTTGCGTCCGGACGATGCACCTCGCGCTGCACCAGCAAATCTGTGTACCCTTTGATCGCGGCCAGTGGCGCTCGCAGCTCATGGGCAGCAACAGCCACAAACTCATCACGAAGCGCTTCGTGCTGCTTATATGCCGTCATGTCGCGGAACACAACAACCGCTCCGTCAACATGACCAGTATCGGCAACCAAGGGCGCGCCCGAGCTGCTGATCACAAGATCCCGCCCGTCGGCACTGGTGACAATCAGCTCATAATTATGGAAGATTTCACCGCGCAAGCTCTTCGCCAGCGGCATCATGTCCGAAACAACAAACTCACCGTCAAGCGTCCGCATTGCAAGAATACGCGCCAGCTCACTCGTTGCAGTTCCCCGATCGAATGAATACCCAAGAATTTCGGTAGCCATCTGATTTGAAAGCACGAGATCACCGTTGGCGTCACAGATCAGCACACCTTCGGCAATTGACGCAATCACACCTGCAAGCTGACGACGTTCGCGCTGACTCGCTTGATACAGCTGGTAGTTGGCAACGGCAATACCAATTTGATTACCAATTGCCAGCAGCGACGGCCAATCCAACCGCTGGTGTCGACCTGCCGATAGCCCAATCAGTATCACTCCTACGCTTGAGCCGCCGGCCATCAGTGGCATCACCGCCACAGTATCAATGTTTTGTGACTTGAGTTCGGCCCATGGATGGTTTTCGGACACAGGCTCAATGGCTGGTTGCCCAACTCTCATCACATCGGCTAGCAGTGGCTGATCAAAATCGACCGACGAGCCGACCTCGAACTGCGACGCCATCAGCTGCGAACTGACCTCGATTCGCCCACCTGCTTCGTTCAACAGCGCCAACGCGCCGCCGGTAGCGCCAACAACATAAAGCGTTACCGACAGCACCTGTTCCAACATCTGCGGCATATCTGCGGCGGTACTAATCGCAGTAACAACAGCATCGAATGCCTGCAATCGGCGATGCTGCGACGTCATCTCAACATAGATTTGGGCATTGCGAAACACTACGGCGAGCTGATCAGCAAATGCTTGCAGCAAGGGAAGTTCGGCAGCGGCCGCGATTGGACCGACACCAACATCGAACAACTCTAGCGCGCCGATTGGAATACCACCTAGATACAGCGGCAGCACCACAACCCGCACTCCAATTGGAAGCTGCGCCGCGAATTGCTTCATCAAAACGGCATTTGCGGGATCGAGTGTAGCTAACGAGCGCTGATAAGCAAGCTTGTCAGGCAGCAAGATCGGTTGACGTGTTGCAACAACATCGCCAACGCCGCCCTCGTGCAGCCGCAGTGCAA
>JASKZZ010000240.1 GCA_030147335.1 Herpetosiphonaceae bacterium
TGGGTGAGGCGGTACATCTGGACGATGGTTCACTCTGCTCGGATGTCACACTGTGCTGTGAGAAACCAGGGGATCATCAAGAACGTCTCCACTGCCTCGTCACATTAGAACCAGATGGGCGCATCAGTTGCTTTCGTTCCGATGTTACGGAGCCATTGGCATGACCGGCGATGACAAGCCACAACGCCGGCGACGTGGGCACGGCGAGGGTAGCATCAGCCAACGTGCCGATGGCCGCTGGATGGCGCGGGTCAACCTGGGCTATGTGGGTGGCAAGCGCAAGCGGAAATACATTTATGGAGCAACCCGTAAAGAAGTAACGGACCAGCTCAAAAAGCTACTCACCCAGCAGCAGCAGGGCGTCAATATCGCACCTGAGCGGCAGACCGTGGCGCAGTTCCTCGATCGCTGGCTTGCTGACATTGTGACGCCACACGAGCGCACAAGTACCGTCGTCAAATACCGCCAGTACATTGAACTGTACCTTAAGCCGCATATTGGCCGCGTGGTACTGTCCAAGCTCTCTGCCCAGCAGGTTGATACCATGCTGGCCAGCCTTCAACAACAGCCTGGTGCAAAAGCGCATCCGCTTGCCCCTGGAACCGTGCGCCGCGTGCGGACCATGCTGATAGGTGCGCTCAATGCGGCCATGCGCTATGACCTTGTGAGCCGCAACGTCGCTCAGCAATCCATCACACCTGAAGCTGAAACACACGAGCCGCGCGTGCTGTCGTTTGCTGAGGCAGAGCGGCTGCTGCATGCGGCGAAGGATGACCGCCTGTATGCGCTGTGGCTGGCTGCGTTGCTGCTCGGATTACGTCAAGGTGAGTTGTTGGGCCTCAGATGGCAGGATATTGACCTGGAGGCCGGTGTGCTACGCGTAGCGCTGCAGCTCGTCGCAGAGAATGGCAAGCTCGTGCTGACACCACCAAAGACGACACGTAGCCGGCGCATGCTTCCCCTACCTGCTGAGCTTGTCACAGCCTTACGCCAGCATCGTGTTCGCCAGCTTGAGGAACAGATGGTTGTAGGCAGTGCATGGAAGGACCAGGGCTTTGTGTTTACCAGCACCATCGGGACGCCGATCTTTGCGGCCAACTTACGTCGGGACTGGTCAGCATTGCTTGCGCGTGCGGAACTCCAACCGATGCGCTTCCACGACCTCAGACACAGCTGCTCGACCTTTCTGGGCGCGTTGGGCGTTGACCTCAAAACAGCGATGGAGATCCTGGGACATACAAGCGCACAAATGACGCTGCACTATACGCATGCCCTTGACGAGCGAAAACAGCAGGCGATGGCACGACTCGGCGAGCGCTTTGGAAACAAAGAGGAGAGCGCATAATGACGTTTTTAGAAGGTTTTTTAGACTTTGGGTGTCAAGAAGGGTGTCAAATGAGCAACCAACAGAAGAGGGAGCCGCGCTGGGAGCGGATTGAAAGCAAAGAAACGCGGGAGCGTGCTGCTCCCGCGTTGTCTGTTGTTTTTATAATTTGATTAATTATTTAGCGTGATTTACGAGCGTTCATGCTTCGCATGAACACCACCATTAGCATCCCAACACTGAAGCTGGCGCCGGTTGAAAGTGCGTCCTGGGCCGATATAGCGCCTTGAAAAACAGGCCCACCAAGCGCAATGGCCATCCAAACAAACCAAAGGGGAATAACCAGTAAACGACGGGTTTGCACCTTCATTTCCGAATGAACCATGCGGTAACACGTCGCGACCCAACCCGCGAGTGCAAAAAACATAGCCTGCATCAAGGCAACATTGGCATCCATGACCACCTCTTCGATCGTTAGCTACGGGGCTGGAAGGTATTCTACCATCTCTCAATCCCATTGCAACCCGGACCAAAGACCACAAGTCTTGTATGCGATTGAGACAAGCTTACGGCAAGGTATGGTACCGCTGTGTATGAGCCAGAGTCGCAAGCTGCGTGTTTAGTGAGTCATCGTTGAGCATTGGCTGGCCATGACCAAACACAATATTTCGCAGCGGCAAGCCGGCAAGTTGGGCAACAGATTTCCGTGCAGTTGGCATATCGGATGTAAAAGGCAACGGCGAGGTACGTAGTCCGCTAAAATTGGCAAGCGCATCACCGGCGATCAAGAACTGGAGCTGCGCATGGTACAAGCTGATATGGTCGGGTGTATGTCCCGGCGTCGGCACAACATGCCAGTGCGGCAAAAAGGGCAGGCTAGGGCCAGCATGCAGCGTATGTTGCACAACCACCGGAGCCGGCCGCAGGGTACTTGTTGCTGCCCGAAAAAGTTGGCCGTAAATCCCGGGTGGATGCGGCAGCGGAGCACGGCCTTCAATCGGCGGTATTTCGCCGACGGATGCGTGAACTGGTGCTTGTGTGAACTGGTGCAACTCCGGCAGACTACCAATATGATCAACATGCGCGTGAGTAATTACAATGGCAACAACATCCTCAAAGGTATAGCCCGCTTGATGGAGCGTTTGCTCGATCTTTTCATGACTGCCACGCATACTTGAATCAACAATAACAGCACCGTCACTTGCTTCCAAAATATACACATGCGACGACCGCAAATGATCGACCAACCAAACGCCTTCGGCTACCTGCATATTGATATCACCTGATATTGCCGACAAGATAAGCTCACGCACCTACACAATAGAGCAGCACGTCTTGCCATTGCATTGAAACTATTAAACAAACTGTCCTCGCGTAGTGCGAGGACAGCAAGGAGTATGCGCGGAACTTCCGCAATAAGAAACTAACGACGGCGACGCGGCCTATGCACCGGAATGGGGACCGGCACAAGTTCGGGGCTGCGCTCGCCAACCAACAGGCGCTCCAGCCAAGCCGCGAGTGCCTCAAGCCAACGTGTAAAGAAAACGACCATCTCCCTTTCCTTTCGACATATGCGCGTCTATGTTTCTATACGTACCAGTCGCCGTAATGGTTTTCTGCAATCGTGTCCGCCGACCTCTAACCCGCCTATCCTGACAATTGCGAACAATTCTTTGACAGTCGGTCTTTGACAGCCTATAATTCAAGCCGTTATCGGAGCCGATGAGGCACTATGCCTTGCACGCAGCGTACCACCACAATTCTGCTCAAGGTTGGCCCAAAACCCCAAATAGATTCCCTATCTTTAGGAGGCTGGCACATACCGTGCGGAGACGAGAAATTTCTTTATTGGTCTTGATCGCATTGATCACAGGCTTGTCGTTGTGGATTGATTTTACACCCACCGTCAACAACCCAAACGACCCGAACAACAGAAAGGCACCATGGCCTAGCGCTAATATATTTTGGCGCGATGTTCATACACGCCTTGGCCTTGACCTTCGTGGCGGAACACAGGTGCTGCTGCGTTCGCGTGATCCTAATATTGTTATTGAGGATTTGCAAGCGGCGCGTCAAGTTATTGAAAACCGTGTTAACGGTCTTGGCGTGAGTGAAGCAACGGTGCAAACGTCAGGTAGCGACCGGATCATCGTTGAGCTGCCGGATGTGGATCAGCCCGAGCAGGCGCTGCAAACGATTCGCTCGACCGGTAAGCTGGAGTTTATCGACCCGTTGGACCCGCAAACTGGACGGCGCGAATACCTTCAGCCAGGACAGCTTGTCCGCACCAGCGGTAGTCCAACGCCTTCTCTGGGCACTACCGGTGCCTTGACCGAGACACAAACAATTACCGCTGCAGCCGAGCTTCAGCAGGCGTTGAGCGCTCCGTTGTTTAACGTCGTAGCCGACGGAGCTGAGTTGAAGGCTGGATCGGTACAGCCCGGCATCGATGACCGTGGTCAGCCGGTTGTTTCGTTTGAGTTCGAGGGCAACTCCGCCACCGGCTTGCAGCAGTTTACCGCCCAGAACGTTGGCCAGTATCTTTCGATTGTGCTTGATAATCGTGTTGTATCGAGCGCGACGATTCAGGATGTGCTGCCGGGTCAGGGACAGATTTCGTCGGCAACGACGCAAGATCGCGATAGCCTTTTCAACGTGCTGCGCTACGGCTCGCTGCCGGTCGGCTTTGATGTTGAAACCAGTCGCACCGTGTCGGCAACCCTGGGTGAAGACTCAATTCGCGCATCGCTGATTGCCGGCATTGTTGGCCTAATTGCCGTCGCGCTATTGATGCTGGTCTATTACCGACTGCCCGGTGTGCTGGCTGTTCTGGCACTCTTGATCTACACGGCGATCTCGTTCGCGCTGTATCGTTTGATCCCGATCACACTCACGCTGGCAGGTATTGCAGGCTTTATCTTGTCAATTGGTCTTGCAGTTGACGGCAACGTGCTGATCTTTGCTCGGCTAAAAGAAGAGCTGCGCAACGGTCGCTCGATTGGCACCGCCGTGGAAGAAGGCTTCGTCCACGCGTGGCCCTCGATCCGTGACTCAAACATTGCGACGCTGATCACGACGATGATTTTGTACTGGTTCGGCTCAAGCTTTGGCGTGAGCATCATCAAGGGATTTGCGCTAACGCTGGGTCTTGGTGTCGCAACCAGCTTGTTCACGTCCGTGATCATCACGCGAACATTCCTGCGATTGGTCGTCGAGTCGGGCGCGTTCCGCGATTATTGGTGGTACGCCGTTGAAGAACCCTCGAAGACCAGCCCACAGCGCCCAGCTGAAGCGATCTAATTTGGAAGACACGACAGCAAAAGCCGTGTTTGCTGTCGTGTCTTGAGCTTGACGATACATTGAGGAAAAAACATGCTCGATCTTGTTGGAAAACGATACATTTGGTTTGCAATCTCATTACTGATCATTATTCCTGGACTCATCTTTTTGGTTATGCCCGGTGGCGGCTTGCGTCCGAGCATCGACTTTAGCGGCGGTACCCTGTGGGAATTTATCATTCCCAACCGCAGCGAGCCGATCACGACCGGTGAGATAGCAACGATTTTTCAGCAGCAAGACGTTGACCCAAGCGTACAGGTCAGCCCGCCGAACGCACAGCAGCAAGTTGTTGTTGCGGTACGAACCAAGGAAGTAAAGGCCGAAGACCCGAAGAAGCAGCAAGTCACAGCTGCGGTACAACAGGTCTTCCCCGAAATGACGTTATCGCGCTTCGAGACGGTCGGCTCAACGGTCAGCCGCGAGTCGACACAGCAGGCCTTTGTTGCCGTGCTGGCCGCATCGCTCGCAATTCTTGCGTACCTGACCTTTGCGTTCCGCAATACGCCCAATTCATTCCGCTACGGCGTGTGCGCCATCATTGCCATGCTTCACGACGTGGTGTTGGTGCTTGGTGTTGCAGCAATTCTGGGCTACTTTATTGGCCTTGAAGTTGACGCACTGTTCTTGACTGCGCTGCTGACCGTCATTTCGTTCTCGGTCCATGACACCATCGTTGTGTTCGACCGCGTGCGTGAGAACATGGCCCGCCGTCGAAGCGGACAAAGCTTCGAGGAAATCGTTAACGCATCGATTGTACAAACGCTGACGCGCTCGATCAACACGCAACTGACGACATTGTTGACGTTGTTGGCACTGCTGCTGTTTGGTGGTTTCACCATCCGCAACTTTGTCTTGATCCTGACGATTGGCTTGCTGTCCGGCACGTACTCGTCAATTTTCAATGCGGCTCAACTTCTGGTAGTTTGGGAAAATGGCTGGAAGAAGGACTGGCGACAATTTTTTGGAAGCCAACGCGCGACGGCTTAGCATCTAAAACTGGCTTGGATCATATGCAAACCGCCTCGCAGCTGCTTGTTGCGAGGCGGTTTGCTGCTTGGGGACATACAACCATGGATGATGCGTTATCTTGGGGAACGCGCTGGGGATGGCGAAGCAGACGCCAGACCCAGACAGTTGCGTCTGCAACAACACGTTTCGGCGGCAATGGCGGTGACGAGCCGGTGTTAATCGCGATCATCAGCACGCCCGTGGAAGCCGAAATGGCAAAGGACGCGCTAGCTGAAGCAGGACTACCAGCATATGTAAAACAACACAGTCTGGGGCAGGTATATGGGCTTTCGATTGGCGCTTTTGGCTCGGCAGAAGTGTGGACACCGCCGGCAGTAGCCGAGCAAGCGCGTGACGTGCTGATCGGGATTGGCGTGCTTCAGCCCGACGATGAGCATCTCCGTTAGTCAAGCATCATTATGTCATCAACAACGGGAGTGGCTCGGCTCGATTCGCCGCATCGTTCCAGATCAACAATCGTGTCATCACCTGCTTATTGACGGTATCACGCGTAATCTGCACAAACGTAAACCGCTCACGCGTGCTTAGCAACTCAAATGCTTGAGGTACCAGCGGAGTCCATGTTCCACAGTTGAAATAGCGTGGCGGCTCGTCGGTTTCCGCCAGTGGCGCGACCTCAGCAGTGTGGGTATGGCCAAACACATAGGCAGACACATCGGCGTTCGCACGGCTAAGGCTATCATGCACTTGGCGGGCTGCGCGATACAAATAGCTGCCAGCATCAGTTGTGGGACGAAGCGAGCGTCGTTCCCGCCACAGCAGCGCCCCGAAGCCACCGGCAAGCGTAAGCAATGAGCGCGCTCCAGGACGTATTCGCTTAACCGCCTGATACATTGCGACTAGTACTGCTACAACAGGCAAGCTCGGCAGTAAAGGACGTAGAATAAGCGCTTCAAGCTGCCGCAGCTTGCTTGATAGCGCGGGAACGGCAGCTAGCCGATCAAGCTCGTCGAGTACATCTGCCGGCAAGCCAACATGTTGAGCATGATTCCGCACCTGCTCATTGCGATACTGCTCACGGCGCTCTAGCTGCTCAGCTTGCGACAAACCACTCGTCTTTTTTAGTACACGTATAAAAAAACGAACATGATAGCCTAGCGTGCTGAGGCCGATGACTGGATGGGTACGCAGCGCCCATGCTAGGTAACGTGTTACTGGTTTGATATTATCCGCAAACGGATCAATTCGCTCAATATAATTGAAAAGGTATAGCACAAAGAACGAGCCAAGCGGCAGCTCAATCTCTTCAGGGTAGTCAGGCAAGAACGGTTGCAGCAATGTCGGAAATGAGTTGACGCTGTCGTACTGGTTGCCATGCTCCGCGTAAACCAGCCCCGGTACGTAGAAAATCCAGGGGTGGAACATAATTTTACTGGTCACATCCCCCTGTGCGTGCTGGCCAACCAGCTCCTTGAAGCGGGTTTGAACTTCCGGCCAGATAAATTCGACATCGTGGTTGCCAAGCACCACATCAACAACGTGGCCGGCATCGATCAGGCGAGCCAGCGCGGCGAACATCTCAGCGTGTCCAACCGCAATCCGTTCCAGCTTGGCAACTGATGTTTGGCACGACGTTGCGCGACCGTCTCCATTTGGTGGCGCGGGCACCTGTAAAAAATCGACAAAATCTCCCAAGATCAACAATCGCCAGTCACGCGGCTCGACTTGACCTCGCTTGATCAAGTCATCAACGAAGCGACTGAACGCCGCGTCATAAAAAAAATCTTCGTTGCGGTCGTAGGTGCCGGTGCGCGGATTATAGCCCGAAGACAT
>JASKZZ010000335.1 GCA_030147335.1 Herpetosiphonaceae bacterium
GCCCTGTGGACGTACATCATCGAAGATGCGGCGTACCGTCTCGATATTGTGGTTGAGCACGTCCGGTTGGGCATCCAGAACTGTTTGGAGCGACGACAGGTGACCTTTGAAGTCGGGGATCAATACTTCAACCTGTGTTGCAGGCAATACCTGACGAATATTGCGAATGGTAGCAGCAAAGTGAGCAGCGCCACCGTCTTTGACATCATCTCTCGCAACCGCTGTCACAACCACGTATTTCAAATTGAGCCGCCTGGCTGCCTCAGCAACACGACGAGGCTCGGTCGGGTCAAGCGCGTTTGGCCTGCCGGTCGTCACATCGCAATAATGGCAGCGCCGCGTACACCGATCTCCACCGATCATAAAGGTGGCCGTCCCTCTCCCAAAGCACTCGCTGAGGTTCGGACAACTCGCCTCTTCACAAACCGTATTCAGCCCCAAATCACGCAGCAGGTGCTTGACCTCACGGCTTTCCGGCGTTGGCTCTATCTTTTTTAACAGCCACTGCGGCTTGCGCTGGTAGCCGGATGACTGGGGCATAGGTCGCCTCCTGTTTTCGGTGATGCTTCATTCCAAGTATAGCACGAAGGAATGTACGACACTCAGTCATTGCTGGTTTCAAGCAGCAACTCATCATGCCGTGGTAACAACAGCACGACCGAGGAATTTTCCTCGGTCGTGCTTGCTGACTTGTAGCGATCAATTGTGCAGAGAGTTTAACGTGGCAGCACTTTGAAGTAAATGACCGACTGGTGCTTGCTGGTCGTACCCTCGAACACAAAGTACCACAGGCCCGGATCAAAGTCGTCGGTATCAAGCGGCAAGCCGGTTACGCTGCCGGTTGGTCCGATATTTACGGTCTGCACTGTGCCAAGCATATCACCGTTGGGATCAGTCAGCCAGAACCCAATATTTTCGTTGGGCGTGAACCCAAAGATGTCAATGGTAATGGTCTGGCCCTGCCTGACACACTTGGCGGGGCTAATACGGCCATTCTTTGGCTCAGGAACATCAGCGCACGGATTAGGCGCGGCGGACGGTGATGGGCTAGGTGATGGCGATGGGCTAGGTGATGGCGATGGACTAGGTGATGGCGATGGACTCGGCTGCGGCTGGCCGCCTGCACGAATCTCGTTGCCAAGCAATCCAAGCAGAACCTTGAACGGATCAGGCTTGTTTGGGTGGAACTCGAAGCGCGCACGCTCGAAGTGCTGGGTCAGCACAGTATCACCACTCGCATTGGTTTCAACTGTCGCCTCTGAGATTGGGAGGCCGAATAGCGCTAGGCTTTCCTGGAACGTCTTGCCGCGCGTGCCGTCGAACTCAAGACCGTTTGAACTCCAGTATGTCCAGAACTCGTTGGCAATAGCGTGGCCTGTTTCTGGGAAATAGTGAGCTGCCGAAGCATTTGCCTTTGGCAATGTCTGCCAATCGCGGCCCTGCTGTCGCAGTCGGTCGTCGCCAAGGCGGCCCAGCAGTACGTCGTAGGGTGCCTTGTTCTCAGGATGCAGCTCGAAGCGGTTGCGCTCAAACCACTGCGTCACATAAGTCTGGCCAGTGTCGCGGTTTGCCTCATCGCGGGCAGGGGTGATCGGAAAGCCGAAAACGGCAAGACCGCCATTCTGCTCCCAATACTGGCGAAAACGTCCGCTGATGCACTGTCCAGTTTCCTGAAAACAAAGTCCGGCTTCTTGAGCATTGACACGTGAAACCGCAGGAGTGAGGCCAGCTAGCAGCGTCACAAGGACTAGCGGAAATAACATTGACCGTCGCATGAATCTTTTGTCGCCTTTCTTGTGTCTGCCCATTACACAACACTGCTGTGTTCGTCGATTAGGAGAGCTGACGAGCCTGCAATGGAGCGTCCGGCAGGCATTTGTGAGTGGATGGTACTAGATTGACAATGGTTCGCTACAATGGGGGGCTACAAGACAGCTTCGGGATTGTACCGACTAAACAAGAGCTTCGCAACTGTTTGGAGCCACTCATTAAGTCGCCGGATTATCAAGCTTTGATCCGGCGGCTTTGAGGTAGGGATACTGTCCAACGGACTGTTTACGGTCGTGGGCACTGCCGGTTCTTGAGCGCGTCTACGCCAAGCTTTGTTAAGCGAACAGGACCGTTGCCTTGTTGCTCAAAGCGCCAATGGCTGAAGTATTGAACGCGCGTCGGCTGCCCGTCGATGTCTTCGGTAAGCGGCTCCGATAAAGGCGGTCCCCAAAAGATTTCGCCCTGTGTTTCCCACAAACTCTTAAAGCTGCCGCGCAATGTATGGCCTGTCTGCGGAAAATAACGTACATCGGGCTGCTGTGGATTGGCAACACGTGGGAATGTTTTGCCGTTCAACGCTTGTTGGCCCAGTGGCGCGAGATGCACGCGGTCAAGGTACACCTCAGGCGTTTGCCCTTCTGGCCATTCCAGATCGATTGGCTGCACATGCTCGCTCTCGTTCAGTTCAAAGCGCGCTCGCTCAAAGTATTGCACCAACGTACCGTCGCGGTCACGATAGGCCAATGTCAAGGGACGACCAAACATCTTCTCGCCGCCAAAAAAGTTCCAAAAATGCTTGAACTGTTCGCGGATAACCATGCCGTCCTCAAAGACCAACGGCACTTCCTGCTCAGGGACTGGAGGCGGTGTCACAACGGTCAAAGGTTGATTTGTGGTTGTCATGCTGGGGAGCGCTGGCACGTGTACGGCGCGAAACGGTCCAACTGCCGGCTTGGGCTTACCGTCGCGGCGATACAAGCCAAAATGACCGTTTTCGTCTTCGGAGTAGGACTGCGTTGCCGGTGGGTCTTGCAGCCACCAACTGAGCACGCCCGCTAGCTCGTTTTGCACGCTCGGATCAAAGGCTTTGCGGTACAGATAAAGCTGGCTTGTTTCGTCAAAGTACGGGCCACGACAATCGGGGCCGGTTGACCAGCCAAACTCTTCAAGCACAATCGGCTTTAAATCGCCTCCACGTTCACGCACCTTTGTCGCAATCGTGGCATAGGTCGCGGCATCGTAGCTGTGAACGCTGATGATGTCGCTGAGATCGGCAATCGTTGTTCCATCCGGTCCTGCCTGCCACAAATTGGCAACCTTGCCCATGCCAACTGTGACCGGATGTTGTTGATCAAGGGCGCGAACTGCCGTTTTCATCCGAAGGAGCCAGTCAACGATTGCAACCTGTCGTCCTTCGGGCCAGGCGGGGTAATGGTCGGGCTCGTTGTGCAGATCCCAGGCCAGCACGCGGTCATCGTCTTTGAAGGCGCTGATGATGGTGCGTAGATACAGCAGGTCATAGCTTTCATGGATCGTGCCAGCCGCCGCGAATTCGAATTGCCAGTCGAAGAGCGTCACAATGACTTTGATTTGATGCTTTCCGGCAATCTGGACAAACTCGCGAAGCCGCTCAAGCATCACCGGCGAAACGTTGCCCCGATCATCGGTCCAGCCTTCGACTGCACGATACGGCACAAGGACACGCACCGTATTGATGCCAAGCTCTCGCCGTGCCCGCCACAGCTCGCGATCAACAGCCTGCCCATCCCAGCGGGTCCACATCAAGCTCCATGGGTGCTGAGACGGATAGTAGTTAATGCCCTTTAGTTTTATGGCTTGGCCGCGCTGCACCAGCTGATTACCGACAACTTGAACAAAGCCAGGCTGGGGAGCAGCGGGGACACGGGCTGTTTCTACTTCGACGTTGAGCCGACCTTGCAGCACGCCATCGGGATGCTGTTCAAGACGCGCTCGTTCAAACCATTGCGTTTGTACAGTATCGCCCGAGCTATTCGTCTCGGTAGCAGGCTCGGTTAGCGGAAATCCTAGCAGCGCCAAGCTTTCACGCTCTGACACACCAGGATCGCCAAGGTCCAGGCCATGTGTCTGCCAGTACGTCAAAAACGGTTCGCACAAGGTATGTTTGGTAGCTGCAAACCAGCGACAGCCAGAAGGTGCTGATTGAGTTTCGGCTGCTGCGCCACGGCCTAGCTGTGATAATCGATCCGCGCCGCTACGACCCAGCAGGATCGAATATGGCACTGGATTTTCGGGATGAAGCTCAAGCCGGTAGCGCTCGAAATGTTGAACGGTGCGCTGGCCATTAGGTGTTTCCTCGGGAAGCGCCGGAGTTGTTGGATAGCCAAAGACTGCTAATCCACCATTATGCTGCCAGTATGCGCTGAACGCCGGATCAACACAATCATGGATGGTGGCTACATCAGGGAAACATAGTGTTTGATTCTGGGCGCGTGAATGGGTGGGAACGAGGAACAGCAGCGTCGATAGAAGAGGCAACAAAGCCAAAACACGGACGAACATGGTAAGTGCTTTCTAGGATCAAGTTGACCGATAACTGCTACAGGGGGCAAGGGCGGTGACGACGAGCGCAACGAAGCGCTATTGCTTAGTCCGTAAGTGTACCATACCGATAAAAGGCTGACGGTAGCGTGATCGTGGTTGTAGATTACCTTTTTGCCGAGTTTGAACCAGTACTCCGCAGTGCCTGGGGTGAAGCATAACATGGCCGGACGCAGCTCGTCTCCGCGTCCGACCACTGACAGTTGAACGTGCCAACTGTCGTATCTAGCGTATCACACGTGTGCAATGTTCCTAGTCACAGCTTTCAATACTTAATTTTGCCCCCTAAGTGAACGGGCGGTCAATGTTCGCAGGATTTGGTATGCTGCTGTCCATGTATCGTGTAACGTTGACCGATGAACAACGCCAGGAGCTTCAGCGACGAACGCGTCAGCATGGCGTTGCCCCAAGTACCCGTGATCGGCTGGAGATGATCCGCCTATCAGATGCTGGCTGGAGTGTTCCAAAGATCGCCCGCCACCTCGGCCAGCATGAGCAAACGGTCCGGACCTGGATCAAGGTCTTTCTCGCTACGGGCTTTGATGCGTTGCCCAACAAACCTCGTGGCGGCAAACAGTCGGCGCTGACCCCTGCTGTCCTGGAGGCCGTCCGTGCCGAGTTGGTCAAGGGACAACGCACATGGACCGCCGCACAGTTGGTGGCGTGGATCGCCGAGCAACATGGCGTCCAGCTGAGTCCAGGGCGGCTGCGCATCCATCTGAAACGGGCCAAACTCTCCTGGCAGCGCACCAGTCGTAGTCTCCAACACAAGCAAAAACCGGAGGAAGTTGCTGAAAAGCGAGTCGCCCTCGAGCGCTTAGAAAAAAAGGGGATGCCGGGCTGATCGATGTGTGCCATCTGGACGAAGCTGGCTTTGCCATGACGCTTTCGACGGCCTATAGTTGGTTCCCCATCG